>CANCRO010000079.1 GCA_947380605.1 Chitinophagaceae bacterium | reverse complement strand
TTTTCTATTTTTTATTGATACACTTTAATCCAATCAATTTTCATCTGAGCTGGAAACACGGAGTCGTCAATTCCAAATTTACCTCCCAGATTACCTCCCACTGCAATATTTAATATCATATGAAATGCCTGATCGAAAGGCCAAGCGTCTGTATCAGTATGTTCGTTTTTAAAGGTATTATAAAGTTTGTTGTCAATATAAAAATCTATTTTTTCTGGAGACCATACAATTTCATAATTATGAAACTGAGTTGATAAATTTGGAACAATTAATGAGGCCGAACGCTGTGTGCCATACATTCCATTATACCGTTGAGTATGTACGCTTCCAAAAGCAGAATCAGGAGAAAACCCTACTGCTTCTAATATATCCACCTCGCCACTTTTAGGCCAATCTCCATACACATTTTTTGTAGGCAAAATCCAGCCCGCAGGCCACAATCCTTTTCCTGAAGGAATTTTAGCACGTATTGCTAAACGACCATAGGTCCAATCTCCTTTATTTTTAGTAACTAGTCTAGCAGAAGTATATTTAGCATCTTGATACTTTTCTTTGCGTGCTTCAATAATTAAAAATCCATTTTCAACGCGTGCATTCTCTTTTCTTGCTTTGGTATAATATTGAACTTCATTATTTCCCCAACCACAAATTCTAGGGCAACCATGTCCAACATCATAACCCCATTTTGTTGAATCTGGTAATCCATTTTTTGAAAATTGATCTTGCCATACCAGTTTATTATACAATTTTTTTTGGGCCATTGCCGGAAAGGCAAAAATAGAAAGGAAAATAAATAAACCTATTATTCTAAACGTACACATAATTTTTGTTTTTAAAATTCTACTGATACACTCGAACATAATCAATCTCAAAAGTGGCATTTGTAAAGCCAGCATCTACAGAACCGCCGAAGTTTCCACCCATTGCAAGATTAAGCAGCACAAAAAAGTTCTGGTTAAATGGCAATGTATTATTGTTCGCAAAGGAATAGTAGAGCACATCATCGACAGAAAATTTAATTGCAGAAGCAGACCACTCGCATGAATAAATATGAAAGTCTGTAGTAGCGCCTGAGATTACTTTTGTGCCGCCATCTGCGGTACCGGCAAAATGTCCAGGATAATGCAATGTTCCATATATTTTATTAACATCACTTCCCTTATGCTCAACGATATCGATTTCACCACAATTTGGCCAAGTTGCCGTATTGATATTTGATCCAAGCATCCATGCAGCAGGCCAAGTGCCAAACCCTGAAGGCATTTTAGCTCTCACTTCTATCTTGCCATATTTAAACGAAAACTTTTCTTTAGATAATAGTCTTGCAGAAGTATAGGGACTTCCATTATAACTCTCTTTAATTGCAATAATTTTTAATGTGCCGTTAGATACTATTGCATTGTCTGTTCTACTGGTATAAAATTGCAACTCCGCATTTCCCCAACCTCCAGCACCAATATCATAACCCCATTTAGCTGGATTAGGAGCTCCTGACTGATCAAACTCATCTGACCATAGTAATGAAACCGCCACAGTTACCATTACAGAAATAGATTTTGAAATAGTTTGTCCAGCAGTATTTTTTGCAATTACATTAACGGTATAATTGCCTGATGCTGGATATTTATAAGTAACCAATCCAGATGGAACTGTTTGAAATATACCATTACCAAAATCATAGTCATAAGTACTTGCATTGGTAGCAGATGCAATAAACGAAACGTTGCCACTATTGTCTGTACTTACCGAAGCAGTTACAGACAAATTAGATGGCGCTTGGTTTACAATAGGTGCATCCTTTTTTGAGCAAGCCTCGAAAAAGAATGCACCTATAATTAAAACCAATAGTGAAAACGATGAGCGCATTCGGTATAATTATTTTGCTTTTAATTTTTGATACCAAGCATTTCCGTCTGCACCTATATTTCTTAAATGAATATTAGTTGCAGTTGCACTTAGTATTTCATAGGTTGTACCTCCTGTTCCAAAATTAACAATGCCATTACCTGGTACGTTAAATTGAATTCTTGTAGATACTGCAGCAGTTGAAGCAGAGCTTGCATCCATAAATGCTAATTTTTTAGTGCCTGTAGTAACGATGTTAAAACAAGCATCTGCTCCACTAAATCCATAAAATGAACTAGCCGCACCGATAGAAAAAGATTGCCCTTTATTATCAATTGACATAGAAATATTATTGTTGGCATCTTTAGAAAAAGTTATTTCATCATCATAAGCACAAGCCTCTCTTGAATTAGGAGTAGCTGCATACCAAATAGGCGAAAACCCATCAGCAGGTCCAACACCAAAATGGCCTGGTGCATCTTTGTCTGTAATCCAAGTACGTGAACCCGAACCAGTGAGCGCATCTACAATAGCCTGTGGTATTTGGAAGGCAACATACACAGTTACTTTTTTACTAATCACAGAAATGGAACCACCTGTTCCCACCGCTTGTACTGTTACCATATAATCATTAACACCCGGGGTGGTATACTTGTAAGTAATAATGCCAGAAGGTACCACCTGTGTTTTGCCATCACCAAAATCTATATTGTAGGTTACGGCATCGGTAGCTTTTGTAGTAATGGTAACCGTTCCAGTTCCATTTCCATTTGGATTGGCTACATCTACTCCTGCAACCGCAGAACTAAGAGTTAAACTTGACGGTGTTTTAATGTTTCCAAAACTATACTCGGTTTTTTTACAAGAAAGAAATCCAATAATAGTGATCAACAAAACCGCAACGATATATTTAAAATTATTTTTCATAATTGTAGTTTTTATCAAATTAATTTAGGGTGATGTTATCAAATAAGTAAGTAAAATTAGCAGAGCCATCTCCCACAGTTCCTAAATCAAAAATCAAAACAATTTTTTGATAGGATTTAGCTGTATTGATAGCGCTATAATCGAAGGTTAATGTTTCCCATGCACCAGCAACAGTAGTGGCTACTTCTTTTTCAAAACTAATTCCACCGTCTGTTTGATTTTCAACTTTCAATAAAAGTTTAGCGCCTACTCTTGGTGAGAACACTCTTACTTTAAAAGTTTTTTTAGTTGAAAAATCTATCGGAGCGGCTAATCCAATCCAACTTCCTCCCCAAATTTGACCCATATTTTTTACCATCTTTGCTACTTTAGCGCTCGTGTTGATACCGCCAGATTGAGGATTATTAATAATCGTTACAACTCCACCATCAAAATCATTCCAGGTATACGTTAAACTGGATGATTCAAAAGTTAACGGAAGACTAACGCTTTCTACATAGTTGGTAGCCAATTTTGTGACATCGTCCCAATAGAATACTTTGCCTGAACCACTATTTCCAAAGTCAAAGAAAATAGAAGCCTTATCATAAGTGTACGCCGAATTAAATGCGGCTGTACCAGATGCCTGATTGTTGAAATCAAAAATTAATGTTTCCCAATCACCAGCAACTGTTGTAGTAGCAAAAGTTTCTACCGAATGGGTATTGTTATTATGGTCTTCAACTTTTAAAAGAATTCGTAAACCTACTGCTGGAGAATAAACCCTCACACTCATTTGTGATGATGCTGCAGTTAATGGAATAGCTGTTGCAAAACCTGTTGAAGTCCCAATAGTTGTACCTGCCCAAGTTTCAGCTCCATTCGGCTTAGTTGTCTTCTTTACCTTATTACTAGCATCTGTAGGATCTGTTGCGTCTTCTGTTTGGTTATTTCCAAAATCAGTTACGGTATACGTAAATCCAGGTACATCAAAAGTTACTGGTAAATCTATTTGAGTATTCGGCATCGCATCAGTTAGTCTAATATCATCTAGTAAGAAGGTATAATCAGCTGATCCATTACCAGGTGTTCCATTATCAAATATGATTACGATATTATGATACGCATTAGCGGTATTGATCGTTCTATAATCAAAAGCTAAATCTTCCCACGCATTAGCTACAGTAGTTAAAACTTCTTTTTCAAATGATATAGCACCATTACCTGCATTTTCTACCTTGAGTAATACTTTAGCGCCTGCTCTCGGAGAAAATACTTTCATTCTAAAAACCTTATTAACAGAAAAATCAATTGGTCCACCAAGGCCAATCCAACTTCCCCCCCAAGGATCCCCTGCATTTTTTACCATCTTAGCTACCTTTGCTGATGTATTGATTCCGCTAGATTGAGGATTCGATACCACAGTTACATTACCGCCGCTAAAATCATTCCATTTATAGTCAATGGTAGGAGATTCAAAAGTAACAGGAAGTAAAACAGGGTCAACTATTGCCATCACTTTAGTAAAAGTAGTAGTTGCAGCACCTCCACTTAAAGCAACTACCTTAACTGTATAATTTCCAGTTTTTTTATAGACGTGAGAAACAGTTTCGCCTTCTAGTAAGTTAGTAGGTATTTCATTGGCAACATCTCCAAAATAAACTTGAAAGAACGTTTCAAATGATGCTTTTGCTGAAACATTCATCTTATATTTATTTGCCACATCAATTGCAGCCGTTACCTCTAAATTCTCTGGCGCCTTAAAAGTAACGGTTAGTTTTTGTGTTACAGAAGTAGCAACACCCGCTACGTTAGTACCTGTAATTTTTACATCATACACTCCTTCAGGATATATATGGGTAGTGTTTCCACCAGGTAACACTTTTACAGGAGTGGTAGTTCCATGCCCATAAGTAATTTCAAAACTTGCTACACCTTCCCCATTTGGAATGATAGTAACCAATCCTGTATTGTCTTGGGTAATAGTAAACATAGCACCCAATTTTGCAGATGTAGCCGCCGTTTTAACGAAGGAAACATCATCATTGATTTCTTTTTTACATCCTGAGAATATAAAAATGAGTATCAAACAACTCAATAAATATTTTAATGTTTTCATACTATTTATTTGAATAGATTTTACAATGAGATTAATATCCAGCATTCTGAGTTAAACCAGAAATATCAACCTCTTGTTGAGGTATTGGAAACACTTCATGTTTACCTGTTTTAAACCCATTAATTTTAGCAGCTGCTTGACCTGTTCTTACTAGGTCAAAGTAACGATCTCCTTCCATTGCTAACTCAAGTCTGCGCTCATCCCAAATGGCTTGCTTTAATGTTGAACCAGTAGCGGTAACATTATTAAGAGCATTACCAAAGGCTCTCTGTCTGACTTGATTTAAATAACCTTGAGCTTTTACATCGTTTGCAGCTGTTGATCTATTGTAAGCTTCTGCGGCCATCAATAAAACATCTGCATAACGAATGATTCTAAAATTAGTAAGGTAGTTTAACTCTACTTGTCCTGAAGTTTCTCCTTTTCTTGGTAAATACTTTTGATTGTATAACCCAGTATTTTTATAAGGAGCTACTTGATAGGTAATATTAAAAGAAGGGTTTGCCGTCTTATAGGCTTCGATATCTAATACGGTAGCTGTTTTTCTTTTATCACCAGCTGTATAAGCTGCTGCTAAATTTTGTGTTGGTAAATTAGTACTCCAACCAGCAGCATAAGGCATTTGATCAGAACCATTCAACCCTCTAATTCCACACTGCTGAATTGCATAGTTACCTTGCCCACGTGTAGCACCACCCCAGTTATAATAAGGTGATGTATTTGAATATTGAATTTCAAAAATTGACTCTGGACCATTTTCTCCTGTTGCTAAAAACATAGAAGCATAATCAGATACTAGTGTAAATGCATTAGAAGTAATTACATTATCCAACATTGAAGCTGCTGCATCAAATTTATTTTGGTATAAATAAACCTTACCTAATAATGCTTGAGCTGCATACTTAGTAATTCTACCCTTTTGGGTTTGTACAGCAGGAAGCGCAGTAATCGCTGTTCCTAAATCTGTTTCAATTTGCTTGTAAACATCTGCTTTAGGTGAGCGCTTTAAGCTTTTTGATTCTGCAAGACTTAAACGCTTATCTGTAAATAGTGGCACGTCACCAAACATCCGTACAAGTGTAAAATAATAGTACGCACGTAAAAAAGTAACTTCTCCATACATGGCTTCCTTTCCTGGAAATTCAACTTTTTGTCCTGCTAAATTAGCTGCTTTGTATTGTGTCATATAATTTGCGCGATTGACACCCTCATAGGCGGTAAGCCAAATTTCAGATAAGGTACTATTTACTGGTGTGTGTGAGTAGTCATCAATTTGTTGAAGTGATAAAACATCAGAGGCATTTTCTCCGCCAGACACCGCATTGTCCGAAGCAATGTCTCCTACTGGTACTACTTGGTTAATCCATTGGAGAGGTGTATACACACTCACTAACATATTTCTATAGTCAGACTCTGACTTCAAATAATCTTGTTCTGTAATAACAAAATCGTCGTGGGGGTTATAGTCTACCCACTTTTTACAAGAGATAAGCATGATAATAACTAAAACCAGGCTTACTATTTTTATTGAATTGATCTTCATGATTGTATTTTTTAGGAGTGAAGATTATAGTTTAATATCTAAGCCAATTGAAAATGTTCTGGCCTGTGGATATGCACCACGATCAATACCTGTATCTAAAATGCCACCTGCTATTTCTGGATCATATCCTGTGTATTTAGTAAAGGTGAACGCATTTTTCACTTGCGCATAAACGCGCGCTTTATTAAACCACTTCTTAGCATTGCTTGTAGAGAAGGTATAACCTAATTGAAGGTTTTTGATTTTAATAAATGAACCGTCTTCTACGTATCTGTCAGAAACTCTAATATTACTATTAGCATCTAAGAAAGAATAACGAGGATAACGGGCATCATTTGTACTGCCTTCTCCAGTCCAGCGTGCTAATACCGAACGATCTTTATTAGAGTAGTTAGCATTTCTTTCGTAAGCTCTATAAATATCATTTCCAACCGAAGCGTAAACAAATGCATTAAAATCAAAATTTTTGTAGGCCATGTTTAAACTCCAACCCATTGTATATTTAGGAAATGAATTTCCAATATTAGTTTTATCAGAAGCATTGATAATGCCGTCTCCATTAACATCTACATATTTGATATCTCCAGGTTGCGCTCCAGCTTGTTTAGGGTAAGCGGCAACTTCTGCAGCATTTTGGAAAAGACCTGCTGTTTTGTACCCATAAAAGTATCCAGGCGTGAACCCTTTTTCAAATACAGTTACGCTTTGAGATTGTCCATTAAAATAATAACCACCAAATATTTTTGCAGTTCCATCATTATTGGTTGCTGTTACTTCATTTTTAGAGGTAGTAAAAGTTACTGCAGTATTGAATTTAAAATTCTTTCCAATTGATTCGTTATAATTTAAAGTAAAATCAAGACCGCTACTTTTAGTAGAACCAATGTTAGCTATTGGACTAGGAACAGTTCCTAGATACAAAGAAGCTGATGGCGTAAATAATAATCCGTCTACTGTTTTTTGGAAATAATCCGCAGTCAAAGAAAATTTATTCTTAAATACAACTAAATCAAAACCTACGTTAGATTGAATTTGTTTTTCCCATCTCAACGCAGTATTAGCTGCAGAAGCAACAGTAGACCCTGGATAAAAAACGTCTCCAAAAGTATACCCATTACTGTTTGCTGTAGAACCATAACTAGGGCCACCTGTTACAATACTTACAAATTGAGGGTTCACATTTTCGTTACCTGTAGAGCCATAACTTCCTCTTATTTTTAATTGATCAACAAAATCGGCGTGGAAGAATTTTTCTTTTGAAACCACCCATCCCAATGACCCTGAAAAGAAGTTCCCAAATTTATTATCGGTACCAAACGCATAAGAACCATCTCGACGTGCGCTAAAAGATGCTAAATATTTCTCTTGATAATCATAGTTGATTCGAGAAAAATAGGAAAGGTTTTTTCTAAAATATTGATAGTAATAACCTGCCAATGCATTGGTATTAGTAGCTGTGTTATTGCCAGTTGCAGCGGTAAAATCAGCAAATTCCCAACTATTAAAAGGAACATCTTGTCTAGTTGCACCAGCAGCATTGCCACTCACCTTTGCTAAAGAGAAACCAAGAACTGTTTCAAGGTTATGGTCTTTTTTTAATTTAAAGTTATAATTGGCGAAAGACTCCCACGTATAATTTAAATTACTCACCTTTTCATGTGCTATACTATTATGCTTGCCAGTAACGGTTGAACCATCAGCATTCATAGAATTATCTACATTGAGTGGTCCGTAAAATGCAAGTGGAGTAAAGCTTTTTGCATTACCATCATATTTTGTATAACCAAAACGAGAAGATAAAGTAAGGTTTTTAATTACATTATATTGTAGTTCAAACTTACCATACAATTTAGAACCAAGGTTTGAATTGAAGGTGTTATCTAATTTAGTGAGTGGGTTAAAAATTTCTGAAAGTAACAAATTGCTATATCCATATTTACCAACCGTATTAGCTGCAGTATTAGCTACCGCCACTGTTGGATCAAAATTTAAGGCACTTCCTAAAACACTATTAAAAGAGTTTTCTTGAATACCTTTAGAGTTTAATGTAACGGCTGTTGTATTCATTAAGAATTTTAGCTTCTTAGAAAGATCAAAGGTTAAGTTAGCCGAAAAATTTCCTCTATCAAATCGAGATTTATCACTACCACCTACAATACCACCTTGTGATAAATAACCGGCAGACAAGAAATAAGTCATATTATCACCACCACCTTGTGCAGCAATTGTATGAGATTGTAAAGCAGCTGATTTAAAAATTTGATTTTGCCAATCAGTACCTACTCCCAAAGAAGAAAGGTTAGGAAAAATAACAGGGCCGCCAGCTGTTGTGCTTCCTTCATTAATAATGGCTCCATATTCAGAAGCATTTAACACACCAATCGTATTCATTACTTCCTGAACTCCGTAGTTACTATTTATAGAAATAGCTGCTTTTTGATTTTTGCGACCACTCTTTGTAGTTACTACTATTACTCCATTCCCCCCTTTTACTCCATAAATAGCAGTAGTGGCAGCATCTTTTAATACATTGATAGATTCAATGTCTGATGCGGAAATAGAATTTAAGTCAGTTAATGTTTGTGGAATTCCATCTATAATTACTACTGGGTCTGTACCGGAAAAAGAAGGAATCCCTCTAACTAATACAGTTGGTTTAGAGCCTGGTGAACCAGATTGAATTACGTTAACCCCTGACGCTTTACCTTGTAAAGCCTCCTCAGTTCTCACTGGCTTTAGCTTTTCAATGTCGCTAGCTTTAACAGTGGAAATTGCACCAGAGATTTTGGTAACTTTTTGGGTACCATACCCAATTACCACCACATCTCCTAAAGTACTAGCTGGATTTTGATCTAACAAAACCTCCAATTCACCAGCTTTTGACACCTTTAGCTGAGTACTAATAAAACCAGTGTAACTGATCTCAAGTGTAGAACCTAAAGAGGTATTAATTGAAAACCGGCCAGCGGCATCGGTAAGGGCTACTGATTTGCCCTGAATAGAAACTGAAGCACCCACTAGCAATTCGCTAGTATTTTTGTTTTTTACTATACCAGTTAATGAAACTGATTGGGAAAATAGCGATTGAACGCCTAACCCGAGCATCAAAACAAGGCACATAAGAATAGATCTTATTTTCATAATGCAATCGTTTATGTGAAAGAAAAATTAAAAAATTTTAAGAGCGTAAAAGTAATCATTGATACAACAAAATAGTGATTGATTAGCACATCAATACTACATCACTTTTTATAACTAATTGATTATCAATAGTGTAATATACTTCATTACTACATCAATGAATATTTCATATATTTAATTTTAAATCAAATCCCTGAGCAGTGAAAAAATTACTCCTTTTCCTTCTTTTTCCAGTTTTTGCTAATAGCCAAAATACGATTGGGCTACCAGACATTATTAATTACTCTAAATTATCCTATAATGCAGGACTTCAAAACTGGGACATTAAACAAGATAGAAACGGTATTGTTTATTTTGCCAATAACGAAGGACTGCTAAGTTTTGATGGTAAAAACTGGAAAATATACCCACTGCCGAATAAAACCATTGTAAGGTCGGTAGAAATAGGGGGCGATAATAAAATCTATGTAGGGGGTCAAGATGAGCTGGGCTACTTTTCACCCGACGGTACCGGAACATTGGTCTATCATTCTTTAACCAATCTAATTCCTACAAAACACCGCTCTTTTGAAGATGTTTGGGATATTATAGCTTATGATAAATCTATATTCTTCAGATCTCCCGATAAAATATTTCAATATAAGACTGGCACAATTACTGTTTTTAAGGCCCCTTCTGAATGGGCCTACTTAACTAGTTGTAATAATAAACTCTACGCGCATGACTATCAAACTGGGGTGTTGGTTTTTGAAAACGATTCCTGGCAGCCAGTTATAACCAATTATACTTTTTCTAAAAATGATCCCATCACTGGTATTTTACCCATTGCTGATGGTGCAATGATTACCACCCTCAAAAATGGCCTTTTTTATTATCGTAATAATATTATTACCCCTTTAAAAGGTGGTGCATCAAATATCTTTCAAAATGAAAGAATTTATAACGCTATCACAATCAATAGTGAATGGATGGCAGTTGCAACAAGTGGAGGTGGCGTCTATATTATAAACGACAAGGCTGAAATCGTACAAAAATTTTCAACGACTGAGGGGCTTCAAAACAATAATATTCTTTGTCTCTTTTTGGACAACAAACAAAATTTATGGTTAGGCTTAAATAATGGCATCGATTTTATAGCATACAACAGCGCTATCAAACATATTTCACCTAAACTATTAGACGAGTCTGGCTATACTGCCATTATTCAAAATCAACATTTATATATTGGCACGTCTAACGGCCTTTATAATGTTGCACTTCAGCCCCTTAAAGATCTGAGTTTTAGCAAAGGCGATTTTTCGTTTGTTCAAAATTCCAATGGCCAAGCATGGGGGCTAGCACTAATTAATAATCAACTTGTTTTGGGACATCATGAAGGCGCTTTTTTTGTACGCCAAAATTCAGCCACCTCTTTTTCAAACAAGCCTGGGTTTTGGAATTTTACTCCACTGAGTAATATGACTCCTTCAACGGTTGTTGTAGGTGGTACCTATAAAGGACTTACCTTATTTGACGCAAAAGCAAACCAACTAATTGAGTCTTTAGAGATACCCAACTTTTTGGAGTCTTCAAGATATGTAACCATTGATGGTGAAGAAAATATTTGGGTATCGCATCCTTATCATGGAGTTTACAAAATTGAAAAAAATAACGATGGAAATTATACCTCCAAACAGTATCAAATAAATGAAGGGCTTCCCTCCATTCTTAATAATCATATTTATAAAATTAAAAACAGAATTGTTGTTGGAACAGAAAACGGCGTTTACGAATACAATCCAGAAAAAGACAAATTTGAAATTGCTTCCAGTTATTCCTCGTTAATAGGAAATCAAAGTATTCGATATCTAAAAGAAGATAAGGAGGGCAATATTTGGTTCATTCATGAAAAAGTATTGGGTGTAATTGATTATACAGGTAAGGCGCCACAAGTGATTTATATTCCTGAACTAAATGCCAAAATGCTAAGTGGTTTCGAATTCATTTTTGCAGTAGACGAAAACAACATTTTTTTAGGGGGAGAAAAAGGCTTTTATCATATCAATTATGAAAAATATAAAAAATTAGCGCCAGATTTAAACGTTCAAATTAGATCTGTGCACATCATTGACAAGGTTGATAGCACTCTGTTTGGAGGCTATTTTAATGAAGAAAAAAATAATCCACATATTTCCTATCGATTTAAAACTATGCATTTCGACTATGCCTCTATCGCCTATAGCTATCTAAATAATTTAGAATATAGCCATCGATTAAAAGGCTTTGAAGAGAACTGGTCTGCTTGGACAAAAAGAACGGAAAAAGAATACACCAATTTACCTCCAGGCTATTACACCTTTGAAGTAAAAGTGAGAAATAACCTAGGAAATGAATCCGCTATTTCGGGTTACCAATTTATTATTGATGCGCCTTGGTATAGAAGTGTTTTTGCTTATATCGTCTATGTCATTCTGCTCTTATTAGCAGTTTACCTACTATATATTTATCAGCGTAAAAAATTTAAAGCGCAGCAAATAAAATATGAGGAAAGACAAAAGAAGCTCCGATATATCCATGAATTAGAAATTAACAAATCGGAAACTGAATTGATTGCATTACAAAATGAAAAATTAGAGGTAGAGATTGAATTTAAAAATTCGGAATTAGCCTCCTCTGCTATGCATATCGTAAAGAAAGGAGAGCTACTCACCAAAATAAAGAGTGAGCTAGGAGGAATTATTAAAAAAATAGATAACGAGTATGCTATTACCGAATTAAAGAAAATGGTAAAAGCACTCAACGAAGATGAAAACCTAGATCAAGAATGGGAATACTTTACCAAACACTTTGATAAGGTGCACTCGGGATTTATTGTTAAACTAAAGGAAAAGCATGCAACTATCAGTAATAATGAACTAAAGCTTTGTGCTTATTTAAGAATGAATCTGTCTACCAAAGAGATTGCGCAATTGATGAATATATCAGTACGTGGAGTTGAAATTAGTAGATATCGACTTAGAAAAAAATTAAGCTTAGCGACTGACACCAATTTATTTGATTACCTAATTAATATCGGATAAATAGACAACTGGTCGTAAATTTTTTTTATCTATTAGCGCTAAATTCTAAATTGAATAAATTCGCTTACAATTAATCTACTACCGTTCATTACAATCACTTACTGTCAATCAGAAAAATCAAAAATCTGACAGGAATTTCTCAGGAGCTTTGCTACATTAAAAAGGTCTATGAATTTTACTTCATAAACCCTTCGATTACTTTTTTTAGATGTATATCAGTAGCCTTTAGAAGCCCTAAAAGAAAACTCTTTTTTAAAAAAATTATAATAAACAATTAATTCAAAAAGAAAATAATTTTAGTTAGCTTATTCTGCATCATAAAACCTTCTATACAACTGATTAGACATTAAAAGGACGTCTTTGTTTTTATTCGACCATGCTTTAAATTTTGGATGGTCATGAATTGTTTTATAATCTTTTTCTGAAGTCCAATGCCCAATAGTACAATTT
>CANCRO010000078.1 GCA_947380605.1 Chitinophagaceae bacterium | reverse complement strand
ATGGTAATACCTCTTTCTCTTTCAAGATCGTTATTATCCATAATCAGTTCACCAGTTTCCTGGTTGTCACGAAAAATGTTGGTGCTGTGTAAAATCTTGTCTACCAATGTGGTTTTGCCATGATCAACGTGAGCAATGATGGCGATGTTTCTTATATTCATTATTAAATTGCTTTTCGCCTTTTCTACCTGTTTAGCAGCTTATTTTAAGGATAAATACTAGACAGTTTGAATGAGGGCTGTTTTTTAAGCGGCAAAAGTAGGCTAATTCTGCCGTAAAGCAAGGTTAAATGTAAATAAACATTGGCCTTTCCTTAGTTTTAGCCATCCGCTCCATTGGCCAGATTAGGACAATATTCCCATCCTTTTAACTATCAATTGATTAAACACTAGTGGTAATTGTTGCAATTATATGAAAGAGTGCCAAGCTCTCATTAGGTGGTAGTAATGATTGGTAAGGGAAATGCCAATTTTTGGTTGATCCTGTTGATCCGATAATGATAAATATCATAAAAACTTTGACGACCATCATTTATTGAAAAACCAAGGTCCTTCATCTTTGCTTTCACTATTAATCAACATCAAAACTATTAGCCTATTAAAAATGAAATTACGATACCTGTAAGTTGTTATCACTGTGGTGAACAATGTGATGAAATTATTGAAATGGATAATATTAGTTTTTGTTGCGAAGGTTGCAAACAAGTCTATCTATTATTGAATGAAAATAATTTATGTGTTTACTATAATTTTGAAAAGGCTCCAGGTATTAAAGCCAAGGGAAAATTTGTTTCTGGAAAATTTGCTTATTTAGATGATACGGAGATCATTCAAAAGTTAGTTCAATTTACTAGTGATACCCAAACCAATATATCCTTTCAGTTGCCTCAGATGCATTGTTCCTCTTGTGTTTTTTTATTAGAAAATCTACATCGAATTGAACCAGGAATTATTAAATCAATAACCAATTTTCAACGAAAAGAGGTCTTTATTATTTTTGATCCGTTAAAAATTTCATTAAGAAAAGTAGTAGAGTTACTAGCCTTTATTGGCTATGAGCCTTCTATTCGTTTACAAGATAGTTTTGAAAAACCCATTATTCCTTTTAATAAAAAAGAATTATATCACATAGGAGTAGCAGGTTTTTGTTTTTCTAATATTATGATGCTAAGTTTTCCTGAATACTTTTCAGCAGGAAATATTGAGCAAGCAGGATTAAAGGCAACCTTTGCTTGGTTAAATTTATCATTATCACTTCCAGTATTATTTTTTAGTGCATCTGGAATTTTCATTTCCGCATGGAAAGGTATTAGACAAAAATTTTTAAATATTGACGTTCCCTTAGCACTCGCCATATTGGTTACTTTCGGTAGAAGTTATTACGAAATTATTTCAGGTCAAGGTGCTGGATGGCTGGATTCGGGAACGGGTATCGTTTTCTTTATGCTGATAGGGAGGTGGTTTCAAAATAAAACCTATGATTCTTTTTCATTTGATAGAGATTATAAATCTTATTTTCCATTGGGAGTAACGAAACTGATGAATGGAAAAGAAATTAATATTCCAGTTACACAGCTAACCAAAGGAGATTGTATCATCATACGAAATGAAGAGATGGTACCTGCAGATGCAATATTGGATCAGGGCGAAG
Source organism: Chitinophagaceae bacterium (assembly GCA_947380605.1). Lineage (GTDB taxonomy): Bacteria > Bacteroidota > Bacteroidia > Chitinophagales > Chitinophagaceae > Ferruginibacter. The sequence goes on along the minus strand of CANCRO010000078.1, from coordinate 11,445 downwards.
CTAATATTGATTATAGTTTTGTAAGTGGAGAGAGTAAGCCGGTAGCCAAAAAAATAGGCGACCTCATTTATGCAGGCGGTAAACAATGTGGAAGTTCCATTAGAATGCAAGTTGTAAAAGAAGCTTCTCAGAGTTATATCACTCAACTATGGAATAATGACATTTTTAAAAGAAAGAAAAACATTGCAACATCCTTTATTCATCCCTGGAGTAAATATTTTACTGCTGCACTTTTTTTGGTAGCAATTACTGCAGGGATTTATTGGGCCTTAGTAGAGTCATCAAAAATATTGCCATCAGTCACTGCGGTTTTAATTGTTGCCTGTCCATGCTCATTGCTACTTTCTGCAACATTTACTTACGGAAATATGCTTCGTATTTTTGGAAAAAATAAATTGTATCTTAAAAATGCAGGCGTTATTGAAAGTCTTGCTAAGATAAATACAATTGTTTTTGACAAAACAGGCACCATAACTCAAAATGAATTTGCTAAAGTTTTTTACGAGGGTGTTAAATTAACTAATCATGAAATTGCAATTGTAAAGTTGGCTACGGGGCAATCGTCTCATCCACTCAGTCGAACAATTTATAATTTTTTGAGTTCATACCATTCAAAGGAGGAATTAACGCTTGAATATTTTAAAGAATATGCTGGCAAAGGTTTATCAGCGGTGGTAGATGGAGTTATTGTCAAAATTGGATCAGGAAATTTTGTAAAGCAACTTGCTTGTCAGACTATTTTTGATGGAAGTGGTTCTTATATTCATGTCGTACTCGATGGCGTTTATAAGGGATTTTTTATAATCAGTAATCAATATCGAGAAGGAATTAATATTACCATTAATCACTTGAAAGAAAAAAAATATGAATTATTGCTGCTTTCAGGTGATAATGATGCTGAGAAGAAAACCTTAGAAGAGCTGTTTGCTTCAAAAAATAATATTTTATTCAATCAGTCACCGCAGGATAAACTCAATACTATAAAAAATCTACAGGATCAAAATAAAAAAGTGTTGATGCTTGGAGATGGTTTGAATGATGCCGGTGCATTAATGCAAAGTGATGTAGGCATTGCGGTTAGTGATCATAGTGCTCAATTTTCACCTGCCTGTGATGCAATAATAGACGGAAGTAAAATGGAGTTGGTTCATGCAATACTGGCTTATGCCCGTACTGGAAAAAAAATTGTAGCAGCTAGTTTTGCGCTTTCCATTGTTTACAATATCGTAGGTCTGTCATTTGCTGTTAAAGGCACTTTGTCTCCAATGGTGGCTGCCATACTAATGCCCACCAGTAGTATTAGTATTGTATTGCTAGTAACCTTTTTATCTTCTTTATGTGCTCGCGGGTTGAGTAAGGCGAGTAAAAATCAATCTTTATCGACATAATCATTTAAGTTTTTCTCTACTTATTTAGTCAAATCAGGTAGTTAAACTGACTACCTATATTATCTAGCAGATAAATTAGTTTTTAAGCTCACGGAGCACGGCTTTTTAAGGAGGACTTACCATTAGCCGATCAGACCACTAGCAAAGCCCCATGGTTAAATAAAATTATCTATATGATTGATAGTCACCATTATCTGTAGATGAGACTATGACGAAAGTCACATTTGGCTTGGATGAGCATCATATTTTACAATAATGGCTCCGGATAAATTTGTAATTGAGAAAATTTATCCTCAATGAGTGCATTATTTATTTTAATCGGTATTAGCATATTGGTGGCAGGCAGTTTTTTGACTGCATTTTTATGGAGTGTAAGAAATGGACAATATGAGGATGACTATACCCCATCTATTCGAATTCTTTTTGATAATACATCAGAGCCAACCAAAACGGAGCCTTCAATCAAACCTCTTATCCAAACCAAATAAAGAATAACATGCAGCAAGAAAAATTTTATTATGACAACAGGATTGTAAAAAACTTTGCCTATGCCACTGTTTTGTGGGGTATTGTAGGAATGCTCGCTGGATTGTATGTAGCCCTTGAATTGATTTTTCCTTCTATTAACCTTCCTCAGTATGGCACATTTGGAAGAGTTCGCCCTTTGCATACGAATGCAGTAATTTTTGCTTTTGTTGGCAATGGAATGTTTATGGGAATTTACTATTCTTTGCAGCGATTGTGTAAAGCAAGAATGTACAGTGATGTGTTGAGTAAAATACATTTTTGGGGTTGGCAATTAATTATTGTAGCAGCAGCCGTATCCTTACCATTAGGGATTTCTGCAGGTAAAGAATATGCAGAACTAGAATGGCCTATTGATATTTCCATTGCTTTAGTTTGGGTAGTATTTGGCTGGAATATGTTTGGTACTATTTTAAAGAGAAGAGAAAAGCATTTGTATGTAGCCATTTGGTTTTACATAGCCACTTTTATAACGATCGCAGTATTGCATATCACCAATTCAATGGCATTACCTGTAAGTTTTACTAAAAGTTATTCTTTATATGCCGGAGTGCAAGATGCATTGGTTCAGTGGTGGTATGGTCATAATGCGGTGGCCTTTTTTTTAACAACACCTTATTTAGGACTGATGTATTACTTCATGCCAAAGGCGGCAAATCGGCCAGTTTATTCTTATCGGCTTTCTATCATTCATTTTTGGTCATTAATATTTTTATATATCTGGGCAGGCCCTCACCATTTACTTTATACGGCTTTGCCGAATTGGGCTCAATCATTGGGAGTAGTATTTTCTGCCATGTTAATTTTTCCAAGCTGGGGTGGGATGATAAATGGATTACTCACTTTGAGAGGTGCCTGGGATAAAGTTAGAGATGATGTGATTTTAAAATTTATGGTAGTTGCCGTAACCTCCTATGGCATGTCAACTTTTGAAGGTCCATTATTATCACTTAAGAGTATCAGTGCGGTGAGTCATTATACTGATTGGATTATTGCACACGTGCATGTGGGTGCTTTGGGTTGGAATGGAATGTTAACCTTTGGTATTTTATATTGGTTAATTCCAAGAATATTTAGCACTTCTCTCTATTCAAAAAAATTAGCTAATAATCATTTTTGGTTAGGTACGTTGGGTATTGTTTTTTATGCGGTACCTATGTACTGGGCAGGATTTACCCAGAGTTCTATGTGGAAGCAGTTTACAGAAGCGGGGCAATTAAAATATACTTTTCTTGAAACGGTTACTTACATGAAACCGTTTTATGCGATGCGCTCATTAGGAGGAACGTTGTACCTCATTGGAGCATTGATAATGGTATATAATCTTTACAAAACAGTAAAATCAGGCAAACTAGTTGCTGACGAAGCCGCAGAAGCGCCCTCTTTGGATAAAGTGTATGTAGCACATAAGGGTGAACATTGGCATAGGTGGATTGAGCGGAAGCCAGTTCAATTTATGGTGATAAGCTTGGTTATCATTCTAATTGGTGGAGCAGTAGAAATGATTCCCACCTTTATGATTAAGTCAAATGTGCCCACCATAAGTAGTGTAAAACCGTATACTCCATTAGAATTGCAGGGCAGAGATATCTATCTGAGAGAAGGTTGTTATACTTGTCATTCACAAATGATTCGACCATTTAGAAGTGAGACTGAGCGATATGGAGAATATTCTAAGGCGGGCGAATTTGTATACGACCATCCTTTTCAATGGGGAAGTAAAAGAACAGGACCCGACTTGGCAAGAGAAGGAACAGGGAATCTTAAAAAAACAGATGGATGGCATTTCAGACACTTCAGAGAACCTTCATCTATGAGTGAGGGATCAATTATGCCTGCCTATGCATTTTTGTTAACCAATAACTTGGACACTTCTACTACAAAGGCTAAAATCAATGCAATGATCACTTTGGGAGTTCCCTATGAAAAAGGTTTTGGCGATATCGCTAATAGCCATCTGATGGAACAAGCAAAAGGGATTGTCAATAATTTAAGTAGCGATAGTATTCGCGTTTCACCGAATAAGGAAGTTATAGCGCTGATAGCCTATTTACAACGACTAGGTAAAGACATTTCCAATCCACCTTCTAAATAATTCAACCATGTATAAATTTATTCAGCAGTATACCGAAAAAATGGATCATGTGGCTATATATCCAATGATCTCTCTCTTCATTTTCTTTTTGTTTTTTGTAGTTCTTCTGTTGCTTGTTAAAAAAATGGATAAGGCCCAGATCAACAAATTGTCCAATCTCCCTTTGGATTTAGATAAAAATTAACGTCAACACTTTTAAAAATACAAGTATGGCTTTCAAAAAAATTATAGACAAAAAAATGATTGGCATAGCATTTTTTCTTTTGATAAGTAATTCAATATTTTCTCAAAATGCTGCAGCAGTTTCGCCCGTACCAACTGATAGTTATAATATGTTAGAGATATTATTAGTCGTTGTAGCGATTGTATTACTTTTTGTAATAGGAGGAATGGGTCAGGTACTAGTGGCTCTTTCTCGTCAGTTGTCGGAAAAAAATAAAGAGGCTGGAAAAGGTACAGTACTTTCAATTTTTATAATCTTATCTCTTCTTTCTGAAACTTCATTTGCTCAGACAATAGTAGCCAATGAATCTACAAAAGAGATGACTAACTACGGAGGCATTTCATCCACCACTTTTTACGCTTTAGTATCGGTAATTATTTTAGAAATTTTTACTCTTTTCTTTTTCTTTTTTTCTATCAAAAGAATATTTGCAGAATTAATTCCTGAAAAATCTAGTACAGTTTTTAAAAAGTCAAAACTCGCCGCACTTTGGGTTAGGTTAGATAAAAAAATATTTACAAAAGCTATTCCAATAGAACAAGAAGTAGACGCATTGTTGGATCACAATTATGACGGAATTCAAGAATTAGACAACGCATTGCCACCTTGGTGGAAATATGGATTTATTATCACTATTGGCTTTGCATTGGTTTACTTATTAAATTTTCATGTGTTAGGAAATGGCAAGAATCCAACCGAAGAGTATGCGGTAGAAATGGCTAACGCCAAAATTGCTAAGGAGTTGTATGACTCAAACAATAAGGACAAAATTGATGAAGCAAATGTTCCAATGGCAGATGCAGATGGAATTAAAAAAGGGAAAGAACATTTTTTAGCTAATTGTATTGCTTGTCATGGTTCAAAGGGAGAAGGAGGAGCAGGGCCAAATCTTACGGATAATTATTGGATACATAAGGGCTCGCTCAACGATATTTATAATACTATAAAGGTGGGTTATGCAGACAAGGGGATGCAATCTTGGGCAGTTAAATTTAATCCTAAGGAGATGAGTGAAATTGCCAGTTTTGTAAAAAGCTTGCAAGGCTCTAATCCTCCAGGGGCTAAGGCTCCACAAGGTGATTTATTTGAAGAGTCTTTGCCCAAAGATTCATCAACCATGATTCAGCACGATACACAAAAAGTAGTAAATCAATAGCATGGTGGCGGTAAAAGATATAAAGTTGAATGAATCCTTTAGAGATTCGGTTGCTACAATTAGCAAGGAAGGCAAAAGAAATTTTCTTCATCCCAAAAAGCCTAAGGGTAAACTATATAATTTAAGAACTTGGTTTAGTCTTTTTTATTTAGTGGTATTTTTTTCTGTTCCTTTTATTGAAGTTAATGGAGAGCCTCTAATGATGTTCAATATTTTAGAACGCAAGTTCATTTTGTTTGGACTTGTTTTTTGGCCTCAAGATTTTTTTATTTTTGGAATAGGAATGGTAACGTTTATTGTATTTGTTATTTTATTTACAGTAGTCTTTGGAAGAATTTTTTGTGGATGGGCTTGTCCACAAACTATTTTTATGGAAATGGTTTTTAGAAAAATTGAATACTGGATAGATGGAGATGCGGCTCAACAAAAACAATTGAAGTCGATGTCATGGAACATAGAGAAAATCTTTAAACGAGGGAGTAAGTTTATTGTATTTTTTTCTCTTTCATTTGTTATTGCCAACTTTTTTCTAGCCTATATAATTAGTATGGACGCATTGATAGCAGATATATCTAGTCCATTATTGCACCTCGGAACACTTATATCGTTATTAATATTCACCACTATTTTCTTTTTAGTGTACTGGTGGTTTAGGGAACAGGCCTGTATAGTGGTATGTCCTTATGGTCGACTGCAAGGTGTATTATTGGATAGAAATTCAATTGTAGTAGCATATGATCGTTTAAGAGGAGAACCTAGAGGTAAACACAATAGTCAAAATAGCCATGGGAAAGAAGAACATGAAAAGTGTGCCAATTGCAAAGGAACTAACGCTTGTAAAAGCCTACAAGAAAAAATAGTAATTCAAGAAAACAAAGTGGGTGATTGTATTGATTGCTATGCTTGTGTTAGGGTTTGTCCAACGGGTATAGATATTCGAAATGGCACTCAGCTAGAATGCATTAATTGTACGGCATGTATCGATGCCTGCGATACGATCATGACTAGTATTCATAAGCCAACTGGATTGGTAAGATATGCATCTGAAAATAGCATTGTAAAAGGAGTTCAGTTGAAGTTTAGCCCTAGAATAAAAGGGTATACAACGGTTTTGTCGTTGTTAATTGTATTATTAGCTTTTCTTTTGATTAGCCGATCAGATTTGGATGCAAGATTAATGAGAACCAGTGGAATGACCTATACTTCCTTACCTAATGGCCTGATTGAAAACTTGTATAGTTTAAAATTAGCTAACAAAACCCATAAGGATATTTCAATTGATTTGAAGCTCGAAAATTTAAAAGGACAAATTAATATGGTAGGTAGTAGTACGTTAGTAGTGAAAAAAGAAGCGTATAGCAACGTTCAATTTTTTGTAAAATTAAATAGAGATCTAGTGAAAGGCTGGAAAACACCTCTAAAAATTGGGTTGTATGAAAATCAAAAGAAAATAAAAACAATTACAGCGAATTTTATTGGTCCTGAAATTTACAATTAATAAAACAGTATAATTCCACTGTTTCATTTATTCAAAATAAACATTCGGTAAAAATATTTAAACTTTAAAAGCTTACTTATGAATTGGGGATATAAAATAATGCTGGTTTATCTTGTTTTTATTTCAGGCATGCTTTTTATGGCATTTAAGTCTAGCGAACAGGATATTGAATTAGTAACTGAAGATTACTATGCTAAAGAATTGGTATACCAGCAAAAAATTGACGAGATCAAAAGGACTGCTTCTTTATCAAAGCCAGTAGAGGTAAATTTAAATCAACAGGTATTAACGATCACTTTTCCAGATGAATTTGCATCCAAAAAAATTGAGGGTTCAGTAACACTGTATTGTCCAGCCAATAAAAAAATGGATATACAGCGATCTTTTGATTCCAATGAGAAGAAAGTAGTCGTGATGATTCCAGTAACAAAGCAAGGTTTGCATTATGTAAAATTAAGCTGGAGTTCGGAGGGGATTTCTTATTATTTTGAAAAGAAAATAATTATATAGTAATGGCAATTTTATTTTTGACCGCATTGACATTAGGAATGATAGGAAGCTTTCATTGCATTGGTATGTGCGGACCTTTAGCCTTTTCTATACCATTAAAAAGTGACAGCGATTGGTCAAGATTTTCCGGATCATTTTTATATAATATTGGCAGAATAACAACCTATAGTTTATTGGGAGTAGCATTTGGTTTTGCAGGAAAAAGTTTTTCAATTTTTGGATTTCAGCAGTGGCTTTCAATAGTATTAGGAATAATTATTTTATTATTACTTTTTATTCCAAAAAGACAGTTAGCTGCTATTGGGAAGCATTTCGAATGGCCGGCTTACAATGAAACCATCAGAGCTTTATTGGGGCAGTTGTTTTTTAAAAAGAGTAACTGGTCTTTGTATACGATAGGAATATTGAATGGCCTTTTGCCTTGCGGTTTAATTTATATGGCTATTGCAGGAGCTACCGCATCGGCTGACCCATTTTTAAGTGCTTTTTTTATGGCATCTTTTGGTTTAGGTACATTACCAGTTATGTGGAGTGTATCATTTTTTGGAAATTATGTTGGTCTTGAATTGAGAAAAAAACTTCGAAGAATTTACCCAATAATGATGGCATTAACGGCCTGCCTTTTAATTATTCGTGGCATGGGGCTGGGTATACCCTATATAAGCCCTTCGTTAAAATATAATTTAAAAGAGGTACAACAGTGTTATCCAATAGTTAGAAATAATCAATCCGCTATTTAAATTTTTGTAGCGTAAATAAAATTTCAAATAATGAGCGGATCGAATAAAATAGAACAATTCTTGCATGAGAATATGACGTGGATGCGCCAGATTGATTTTTTCAATCAAGAAAATAGCTTTTTAAAAACTAGGTTAAGCGAAGTGGTGGATATGGTGATCGATAAAAGGATTATTTCCAATGCAGAACGTTTTCAAAATCAGTTTATTGTTAATGATGAATGTATAAATGACATGGGCAGAGATATTCGATTGCATGAAAAAAATTTGCAGTTGATTAGAGCTCAAAAAAAAGTACCCGATTCAAAGACTTGTAAAATGCAAGAGAAACTTCGCAACGAAATGGTTTATTTAGAAAAGGAGTTCTTAAAATTAAAAAATGAATACAATCAATTTTTACTTTCTCTAGTGCTATAATTAATTTAGTAATGAAGCAAGTTTTTTAAGATCTAGAATTACGATTGAACCTTCTTTGATGTCGATTAATTTTTCACTCTTAAAATCGCTTAGTGTACGAATAATTGATTCGGTGGCAGTCCCAGCTATATGCGCCAGATCTTCTCTAGAAATATGAATAGAAAAATTATCTGTCTTGTTTGTATTGTATTTATCTTGAAGTAAAACCAATGTTTCGGCTACTCTTTTTCGTAATGAGTTGTAGGCAATGCCTATCAATTGTTTTTCTCTCTCTGTAACACTGTGGGCAAGCAACTTTATAAATTGTTGGGAAACGCTTTTGTTTTCTTGTAATAATTTTTCAAATTCTTCTTTTCCCATTACTGCTAGTGTAGTATCTTCAATGGCTTCAGCGGTTTCTTTATAAACTGCGCCTTCGAGTATTGCGGTGTATCCAACATAATCGCCCTCTCCATAAAGAGCTACCGTCAATTCTTTTCCATCATCATTTGTTTTAAAAGTTTTTACTTTTCCTTTTTGAATGTAAAATATCCTAACGGGGTGATTGCCTTCACTGTAAATTATTTGTTTCTTTTTATAAATATTGGCATCACTATTTTCTATTAAACTGTGAAGCGCTAGGATATTATCTGACTCACTAGGCTTAAGTTGAGCATACGCATCACCTAAAATAGCTTTCCAGTGCTTTGCTTTACTAATTCTTCTTTCTATAGCTGTTAATAATTCAATATCACTAAATGGTTTGGTAATATAATCATCTGCGCCCATTTCCATTCCTTTTCTAAAGTCGCCTCGCTCTGCTTTTGCTGTTAAAAAGATAAAGGGAATAGATTGTAAACTTTCATTTTTTTGTATTAAATGCAATACTCCATATCCATCAAGTACTGGCATCATAACATCACATATGATGAGATCGGGAGTGTTTTCTAATGCTTTAGCTACTCCTATTTTTCCATTAGCAGCAGCATCTACTTTATAATTTGCCAACTCCAGAATCTCTGCTGTATTCTCTCTTATTTCATCATTATCTTCAATAAGTAAAATGCGTAGCATAAATAATATTTTTATATAGTAGCGAGTAAAATTATTCTTTGATGGTCTTGGATGAATGAAAAGATACCCTAAAGGTTGTTCCTTTTTCAAGCTCACTGGTTAAGTCAATTTTTCCATCCATTAATTCTACATATTTTTCTACAATATGTAATCCGAGACCAGTGCCTTGAATATTAATCACATTGGTTCCTCTAAAAAAACGTTCAAATAAATGCTGTTTGTCTTCTGTTGAAATTCCTATACCGCTGTCTTTAACACGAATTATTATTTCACCGTTTATGCTTTCACTGTCAACTTGAATCTTGCTGTTTTCTGGAGAAAACTTGATTGCATTAGAAAGTAAATTGATCATTACATTTCGAAGTAATGATGGATCGAGTGTGATGTTTTGTTCTCCTTGGTGTAAATAAATTATTTCTTGACCTGGTTTAGTAATTCCAGTCAATTCATTACAAATGCTGGTTAACAATTCCTTGATATTAAATATAGAAAAATGAGCAACCATATTTCCATCCTCTATTTTTCCTATTGATAAGAAGTCATTTAGAATTTCTGTTAAATTATTTACTGCAGATTTGATTCGACTAATGTGCTTATCTCTTTTTTCTTGCTCCTCCTCTGTAATATACTTTGAAACTAAAGAGGCAGAAGATAGAATGGTGCTTAGTGGCGTTCTAAATTCGTGAGAGGCCATAGAAACAAATCTTGTTTTTAGATCTCCCAGCTCTTTTTCTTTGCTCAGCGCTTTCTGTAATTCATTTTTAGATACTTCTAATTCTGTAAGCGTTTGTTGTAATTGGGTTGTTCTTGAGGCAACCTGTTTTTCTAGATCATTATTGAATTGTTCTATACGCTGGTTAATAGTAGCTAATTGTTCTTTTTGGAGAATGGTTGCATTTTCAATTTCTTTACGTTTAGTAATATCGCTGACGAAGGCAATTACAAAAGAGTCTTCTCCTACCTGATAATTATTTAAACTTACTTCTACCGGAAATTCTTCGCCATTTTTTTTAGCTGCGAACAAATCCATACCTAATCCCATCGGTCTTCTCTCAGGCTTATCCATATATCCATCTCTATCTTTTACATGGCGATGATGAAAGCGTCGAGGAATTAAAACCTCCATTTTTTCTCCAATTATTTCATTTGCATTTGTATATCCAAATTGTGAAAGTAAAAAGGCATTCGCTAGTATAATTTCTCCTTTTTTATTAACAACTAATATACCCAAAGAGGCATATTCAAATAAAGCCTCAAATTTAATTTTTTCTGCAGCTAACTGAAGATCAGGAGAGGGCATGTGTAGGGGGTTCTTTATACAAATATAAACTATCCTGAGTTTTATAAATACACGGATCTTAAGTTGGTGATATTTTGTTGTTAATTAAGCCTTACTATTTTTGCAGCAGTTTATAAAAAGAGAAGTTCACCTATAATTAAATAAAGTTCTACCAATTTTTGTTATAAGATGAATTAATTTGCATTAAATTTTTTAAGTGCCATTCAATCTAAATTCACCCTATTCTCCTGCAGGCGATCAACCAGAAGCCATCCGTCAATTGACTGAAGGAATCTTGGAGGGGGAACAATATCAAACACTTTTAGGGGTTACTGGAAGTGGTAAGACTTTTACAATTGCCAATGTAATTCAAAATGTACAAAGACCTACATTGGTACTTACACATAATAAAACTTTGGTAGCCCAGCTCTATGGGGAACTAAAACAATTTTTTCCCGACAATGCAGTAGGTTATTTTGTGAGTTACTATGATTACTATCAGCCAGAAGCTTATATGCCCGTTAGTAATACTTATATTGAAAAGGATTTAAGTATTAATGAAGA
>CANCRO010000077.1 GCA_947380605.1 Chitinophagaceae bacterium | reverse complement strand
GTCCAGTTCACTACATTCCAAAAGGCAGCTAAATAATCCGCTCTTCTGTTTTGATATTTTAAATAGTAGGCATGCTCCCAAACATCGCAACCTAAAATTGGGCTACCCTTCACCTCTGCTACATCCATTAAAGGATTGTCTTGGTTAGGAGTAGAAGAAATTTCTAACTTGCCCTCTTTTACGATTAACCAAGCCCAGCCGCTACCGAATCTGGTTAAACCTGCTGCTGCAAACTTTTCTTTAAACGCATCTAAAGAACCGAAGGCGGCATCAATTGCTGCTGCTAACGCTCCTGATGGACTACCTCCAGCATTAGGCGCTAAACTTTCCCAAAAGAAAGCATGGTTCCAATGCCCACCTCCATTATTACGAACAGCTGGACTAATCGATCCTGCAACCGCTACTAATTCTTCCAAACTTTTTCCTTCATTTGGAGTACCAGCAACTGCCTTATTTAGATTGTCTACATAAGCTTGATGGTGTTTGCCATGGTGAATTTGCATGGTCAATGTGTCAATATGAGGCTCCAATGCGTCATGTGCAAAAGGAAGTGCCGGTAATGTAAATGCCATAATAATTGTTATTGATTGTTAAAAATGAATAAGTGTAATAATGATGCAAATTTAATGAGGATAAAGGTAGTTGTCAAATTCAAAGGCTATTCATTTTTACGAGAAGGGATAATAAAAGGTGAATGGGCAATGGTGAATGGTGAATTTTTCCCGCGAAGGTTATTTTTGATAGCCTATCTTCTTGCTTTAAAAAAATCTTTCATTAACTGAGCGCATTCTTCGGCCAATATGCCTCCTGATAAGCTGGTCTTTGGGTGAAAGGGTGAGCAGTTGCCCGCTACTCTTTTGTACCCATTCTTTTCGTCCTCGGCGCCGTATACAATACCTCCTATCTTACTCCAATAAAGAGCACCGCTACACATAAGGCAGGGTTGAAGGGTAACATACAAAACCGCTTCAGGCAAATACTTGCTACCTAAAAAATTAAAGGCAGCGGTTAATGCAATGATTTCAGCATGCGCTGTGCTGTCGGTCAATTTTTCAACCTGATTGTACCCTTTTGCAATGACCCGGTCATTCATCACAATGATAGCCCCTACCGGCACTTCTCCTTCCGAAAAGGCCCTTTGGGCTTCTTGCAAAGCCATGCGCATATAACGTTCATCTGACATACAAATTCATTTTACTAACTTGCCACAAATTTAGTATTATGGTAGATACGAATCAGTTATTATCCATGCGGACTTATTTTGAATCGGGAGATACCCAATCTGCTCAGTTCAGAAAAGCAAAGCTCAACCTGTTAAAGCAAGTAGTTACTCAATATGCACCGGAACTTCAGGAAGCCTTGTTCAAGGACCTCAAAAAAAGTCCTGAAGAAAGCTGGGTGACTGAAACCGGTTTCTTCTTGTCTGAAATAAATCATGCGATTAGTAATCTAGACCAGTGGATGAAGCCAAAAAGGGTAGGAACGAATTTGCTGAATCTTCCTTCAAAAAGTTATGTGCTGTATGAACCACTAGGCGTAGTGCTCATCATTAGCCCTTGGAACTATCCATTACAATTATTGTTTACCCCATTAGCAGGAGCCATTGCATCAGGAAATTGCGTGGTACTTAAACCATCGGAATATGCCCCCGCCACAGCAGCGGTGATGAAAAAAATAATTGAGTCCACTTTTGATAAAAAATATATTTTATATGTTGAAGGAGAAGGTGCAGAAGTTATTCCAGCGATGATGAACAATTTTGTATTTGATCATGTTTTTTATACCGGCAGCACGGCTGTTGGAAAAATAATTTATCAAATGGCTGCCGCCAATCTAGTGCCTGTAACCCTTGAACTAGGAGGAAAAAGTCCCTGCGTAGTAGAAGCAGATGCTAATATAACGGTAACGGCTAACCGAATTGCAATGACGAAATTTTCCAATGCAGGACAAATGTGCGTTGCGCCCGATTATATTCTAGTGCATGAATCTGTAAAAGAAAAATTGATCACTGCCTTCAAGCAATCGATTAACAAATTTTTTGGTGCAGACGCATCCTTAAGTTATGATTATGGAAGAATCATCAATGAACAGCAATTTAATCGTCTCTCTTCCTATTTGAAACAAGGAAATATTTTAATAGGTGGCAATACTAATCAAGAGCAACTATATATTGAACCCACCATAATGGACCAGGTGTCGTTGACATCGCCTATTATGAATGAAGAAATATTTGGACCAATATTACCCATCCTTAGTTTTTCAAATCGAGCCGAGGCAAAAGCTATTATTGCAAAACATAAAAATCCATTAGCCTTCTATGTTTTTACTTCAGATAGTAAAAAAGAAGCTGCATGGATAGCAGAAATTCCGTTTGGCGGAGGTTGTGTAAATAATGCAGCACTTCATTTAACCAACCATCAATTACCCTTTGGTGGTCGCGGTTTAAGTGGAAGTGGAAAGTACCATGGAAAATTTTCATTCGAAACTTTCAGCCACCAAAAATCGGTAATGAAAACCCCTACCTGGATTGATCCTGCTGTAAAATACCCTCCATTCAAAGGGAAACTGAAGTTGTTTCAATGGATTATAAAATAAATTAACCATGCTTTTCAACAACAAAAAAACTTGGATAAAATGGATAGGTGTATTTTTATTACTCCTCCTACTAAGTTGTTCGCTAAATATTTTTAAAGCAAATAAAAATTCAAATAGTATGACTACTCGTCAAAAGATATTGAAGGCTGCTTATCCTGCTATGATGTGGTTTACCAAAGTCACAGGAGTTAACTCCAAGGCATTAGCTAATAAAGGTGTTACGCCTTTAGAACCTTTCTATAAAATACCTGCAACATTAATTGATGGCAGTACGATTAACCTAGATCAATACAAAGGGAAAAAAATATTGTTGGTCAATACTGCTTCTGATTGTGGATATACAGGGCAATACGAACAGTTAGAAAAACTCTACCAAGAACACCGAGAAAAATTAGTCATCCTTGGATTCCCTGCTAACGACTTTAAGGGGCAAGAAAAGGGAACCGACTTGGCGATTGCCAGTTTTTGTAAATTAAATTATGGCGTCAGTTTTCCGCTTTTCAAAAAAAGTAAAGTAATTACTGGTGCAGACCAGAATGAAATTTTTCAATGGCTTACTCAAAAAAATAAAAATGGATGGAATGAACAGGCTCCTTCATGGAATTTTTGTAAGTACCTCATTGATGAGCAAGGAAGATTGACGAACTTTTTTGCTTCTTCTGTTGAGCCATCCAGCCCTGAAGTTTTGGCAGCTATCAATCAATAATTTTAATGAGGTAATTTTTCTCTGAAATAACCATATACCCAGGTGCCAGCAATAGCGCTAGCCAACACAACGGATATCACCAATGCGCCTGTTCCAATTTGAGCAAACAAAGGGCCTGGACAAGCGCCAGTTAATGCCCAACCCATTCCAAAAAGTAATCCACCATAGACTTGTCCTTTATTAAATTTTTTCGGATGAAAGGAGATGGATTCTCCATGAATGGTTTTGATTGAAAACTTTTTTATCAACGCAACACCTATCATTCCAACCACTACCGCAGTTCCAATTACACCAAACATATGGAAGCTTTGCAAACGAAACATTTCTTGAATTCTAAACCAAGAGATGATCTCCGCTTTTACAAAAACAATTCCAAATACTATTCCAATGGTTAGGTACTTGAAATTATACCACCATGGATGTTGTTGTTGAGAATCATTGATGCACATTGAATCGAGCGAGCGAATTTCAAAATCCATATCGTCGTTGATTAAATTAGGCATAGGAGCTTGTATAGTTTGATCTGATATTTTTTGTTCTTGAGACATACTAAAATATTTTTCTAACCGTGATTTATAAACGTAAAATGAAGGGTAGGATAAGGTTTGCCATAATAAACCCACCTGCCATAAAACAGCAAGTAGCGATGAGGGAAGGAACTTGCAAATTGCTAAGGCCCATAATAGAATGACCGCTAGTGCAACCACCGGCATACCGAGTGCCAAATCCTACTAAAAAGCCGCCCACCACCATCATGATGAATCCGCGCAATGTAAATAAACTTTCAAATGAAAAAAGTTGCTTAGGAACCGTGCCGCTAAAATCAGTTACCCCATAGCCCGCCAATTCACTCGACAGCTGTTGGTTGACCACTATTGGACGATCAGTATTTAAAAAATGAATGGCAATCATTGCTCCAATTATTATACCCCCTACAAAAAAGAAATTCCAGATTTCCTTTTTCCAATTGTATTTAAAGTAAGCAATATTGGCAGGGAAACAAGCAGCGCAGATATGGCGCATATTAGATGAAATACCAAAATGTTTATTGCCAAAAATTAATAATGCGGGCACTATCAAACCAATGATACTTCCTGCCGCATACCAGGTCCATGGTTGTTTTAAAAATTCCATCATACAATTATTTTTTAAACCTACAATTAAAGGTGAGTTACAAGTTAAGGAAAGAGTTTTGGAAAATAGTCGAAAATTTATTGATGCTATTTATAATTAGCTTTTTAGTGTAAGCAGGTTTCTTTTGCGATGATATAAATTCCCATTATTAAAATGAACCATCCAAAAGCTTTTTTTAATTTTTCCCCTTCTATTTTTTTTGCTAATTGTCCACCGATCAAAATTCCTATAATGGCAATAAGGGTAACTACTAATAATAATTTCCATTCAATTACAAAATGCCCTAAGTCGCCAGTGAAACCAATTAGAGAATTAACTGCAATAATCAGCAAGGAAGTTCCCACTGCTTCTTTCATAGGCAATCCTAATATTATTACTAAAGTTGGAATGAGTAAGAAGCCTCCTCCTGCACCTAGTAATCCAGTGATGAAACCAATGGCGATTCCATAAAGAAAAAGAGGGGAGAATTTATTATTCTTAGCCGAAATTTTTTCTTCTGCATTTGGCTGTTTAACAATCATAGTATAGGCAGCCATTATCATCAGTAGAGAAAAAAGAATCATGGTAAATATTGGCTCTGTAATAGTAAAGCCCGCGATAGTTACTGAAAGACCTTTGATAGCAGGAATTAGAAACTTTCTTGTAAAAAAAACAGTGATGACAGAGGATAAGCCGAATAATACTGCAGTTTTTAAATTAACCCTACCCTTTCTAAAATTAGTAATCGCTCCGAAGAGACTGGTAACGCCCACTACGAATAATGAATAGGAAGTGGCTAACAATGGTTGAACGCCAAAAAGATACACCATCACTGGAACAGTCAAAATAGAACCTCCTCCCCCAATTAAGCCGAGAGAAATTCCAATGATGAGTGATGCGATATAGCCAGCTATTTCCAAGGTGATCTTATTTTATACAAATATCAGTAGGTTCTAGGTTATACCATTCAAATAAGTGAATAAAAATGAATTTATTTTATTGAAGAAGATAAATAGTACAGCAAGTTTACAGTGCCTGATTGTTTTTGAACAGTTATCAATATCATGCCTGCCATTTACCTAATTGCATCTCTTTCTTCTTTCTTCGAATAATACCACGCAACAGTAAAACAAAAGTAGCTTGATAAGGGTGCTGGATATCGGATAACACAATTTGATTATCCATTATTTTTTTTGAAGGATTTACAAATAATCGGTTGCCATTATGGGTATGTAGTTGAACACTCAAATAATGTATGGACTGATTTTCAGTTATAACTAAAGCAATTTTTTTTACGACTGATAAATCATCTAAACCAGGCAATTCGATAGAAAAATCAAGCGAAGGGTATTTAACTATCAGCTGTTGGTGCAACTCCTCCTTCATCTCTTGCAGATCATTTTTAATATCTTCTATCAGGTTCTCAATTTTCATAGACTTTAGTTAATAGCACCTTCCAAATTATAACGTGCATTGAATGAATGATATTGTAATCCAATGAAAATCGAAAAACATTTTGCAATGTTCCAGTTATGCAGCTCAAAAAAACAGCAACAAACAACTAAATCCTTGTAGAAAAAATATGACTCAATTGATTAAGTCATCAAGAATGAATAAAATAAGCAGAAGTAGGTAAGATAAATAACCGCACTAAATGAGCTAAGGGCGGATTTTGGAGAAAAATTCTGCCTATTTTTACATACACAACTTATTATAGAATCAAATTTCGTCATGAACTCAAATATTAAACGCCTTTATGAACTCAGTAATAGTAGCCAGAGAAGAGTGATTGGATTAATGAGTGGTACATCTGTAGATGGATTAGATGTGGTAGATTGTATTTGTTATGGTTCAGGCATAAACACTAGCATTGAAATACTTCATTTTGAGACTGTCCCTTACAATGACGATTTTAAAAAAGAAATAAAATCTATTTTTTCGAAGCGAGCAGTTGATCTGCAGAAAGTATGTTTACTCAATAGTTGGATTGCAGAACAACAGGCTACTATCATCAATGACTGTTTAAAAAAATGGAAAGTGGATGCCTCCTCTATTGATCTGATCGCTAGTCATGGGCAAACGATCTTTCATGCTCCGAAACACTTGCATGGAGTAGATAAGTTTTCAAATGCCACTTTACAAATTGGCGATGGTGACCATCTAGCGGTAAAAACAAGTATCATTACCATCAGTGATTTCAGGCAAAAACATATCGCTGCTGGAGGTGAAGGTGCTCCCCTAGCGCTTTATGGAGATTATTTTTTATTTAGCAAAAAAGGCGAGAATCGAATACTATTGAATATAGGCGGCATTGCTAATTTCACTAAACTACCCAGTAATTTAATTAGAAGCGAAGTGTTAAGCACTGATACAGGTCCTGGTAACACGCTAATGGATAATTACCTACAAGAAAATTTTAAAGGGAAATATTTTGATGATCAATCCGCTATTGCCAGTAAAGGAATTATTAATGAAGCACTACTCAGTAGTTTGAAAAAAAATACTTTTTTTGAAAAACCATTTCCCAAAACAACAGGGCCTGAATTATTTAATCTTAGCTATATTGAAGCAGCTAAATTAGCAGCTGGCATATCAAGTCTTTCACCTGAAGATATGATGGCAACGCTCAATCGATTTACAGCAGATACGATTGTGCAAGCCATAAAAGCATGTACTGAAGGTTGGGATGAAATAAAAATATATAGTAGTGGTGGTGGGATTCATAATCCTTTATTGATGAAAAATATTCAGGAGCAATTACCCAATAGCAGTTTTTCAACTACTGCGACAATAGGTATTGATCCAAATGCAAAAGAGGCAGTCCTTTTTGCAGTTTTAGCCAATGAAACTATTGCAGGAGAAAACAATTCAATAGCAAATAGTGGGACGGGTCAACCATTGGTAAGTATGGGTAAAATAAGTTTTCCGAATTAATACTTGAAATAATTTTTACTACTGATGAATCAAAATAACCATACAGAATCTCCTTCTCATTATGATGATTTGGAAAAGAAATCAGTATTGGAATTGATTACTGATATCAATAATGAAGATGCAAGCATTGCAAAGACAGTGAAATCTGCCTTAGGTCAAATTGAAAGATTAATTAGTGCAGCGCTAAAAAAAATGCAGGGGGGTGGACGACTTTTTTATATCGGTGCTGGAACGAGTGGGCGATTAGGTATTTTAGATGCTTCCGAAATTCCATCAACTTATGGAGTTGAAGAAGGAGTGGTAATCGGTATTATTGCAGGTGGAAATAATGCCATAAGAAAAGCGATTGAATTTGCTGAAGACGATCGAAACCAGGGTTGGATGGATTTAAATAAATACCAAATTAACTCGAAAGATTTTTTAATCGGCATTGCTGCTTCTGGCGAAACGCCCTATGTATTAGGAGGTATTGCTATTGCTAAAGAAAAAGGAATTACAACTGGCTGCATTGTATGTAATTCATTAAGCAGTATTGCCCAGGAGGCAGATTACCCCATTGAGCTTATCACTGGACCAGAATTTGTTACCGGTAGCACTCGGATGAAAGCAGGGACTGCTCAAAAAATGACGCTGAATATGATTTCTACTTCCCTCATGATTCAACTTGGAAAAGTAAAGGGAAATAAGATGATGGAAATGAAGCTGTCCAATAATAAATTAAATAATAGAGCTACCCATATATTAATGGAGGAATTAAATATCTCCAATGAAGAAGCGACCAGCTTATTAAAAAAACATCGAAGTATAAAAGAATCAATAAAAGCATTTTTAACAAAATAATAATCGGTTATAATAGCACCCGCTTTAAGAAAATTCATTTTTACTGTCTTCATGCTATTTAACAATTTACTATCTTTGGTAAAATTAAAACCGCTTTAATTTTACTTAAAATTCAACCTTATCATCATTCTATGATCCAAAAAATATTCCTATTAGCGCTTGTTTTTTCAGGAGCTGCTACCATCGCATTTTCCCAAGAAAATACCTTACAACAAAGTATCACCAAAGGCGAATCCATTTATGCGGCTAATTGTTCTAGTTGCCATATGCCTACTGGTGAGGGACTTGGCGGCGCCTTTCCTCCCTTAGTCAATTCAAATTGGTTAAAAAATCAAAAACAGATTATCGGAGTAGTGTTAAAAGGATTAGAAGGAGAAATAAAAGTAAACGACGAAGTGTATAATGCTGCAATGCCATCTTTTAATCATTTAACTGATCAAGAAATTGCTGATGTGTTAAATTTTGTTTCCAATAGTTGGGGTAATAAACAACCCATGATTAAGCCAGAGCAGGTAAAGGCAGAGCGAAAATAAAATTGGTAGACTTGGGTGATTATGAAGATGGAACCAATTCATCAAATCACTCCTCCTGTGGATATATAGCATAAAATTTTAATTAGATTTTATCTTCAATACTTGAACAGCAGCTCTCTGCTGATAGCTAAGTCTTTCTATCGCTTCAAGGATATATATTCTCAATTACTATCTCAAAAATATAAGGAACTAAGAGTAACTTCGGGCACAGACTTACTATGCCAAAGACCGAAGAAAATAACTTATTAAATTCCTATGGAATTATCTTGCTTGCTGCAGGGCAGTCAGCTCGTTTAGGAAAGCCCAAGCAATTACTGAATTATAAGGGCAAGACCCTGTTAGCGCATAGTTTACAAATAGCCATTGAAACTCAACTACAACCCATTGTAACGGTATTAGGAGCCAATTTAGATATATTAAAAGAAAGCATAGAACCCACTAACACAACCATTGTTATCAATCAAGAATGGAGCGAAGGCATGGCCTCCTCTATTAGATGCGGGATGGAAGAATTGGTTAAGATCGCCCCCTCAATAGCAGGTGTAATTATCATGGTTTGTGATCAGCCTTATGTAACTGCAAAATTATTAACCGACTTAGTCGAAAAACACGAGGATTCTTCCCAACCGATTATCGCCAGTAGGTATAATAATCATATGGGTACGCCTGCTTTATTTGATAAAACTATATTTGCATTGCTACTTTCTTTGAAAGGAGACAGTGGAGCAAAAAAAATCATGAAATCAAATCCAGATTGGGTGGAAACAGTCAATTTTCCTTTTGGAGAAATTGATATTGATACCAGCCTTGATTATGAATTATTAATGAAGGATTTTAAAAATAAGTAAGCGCTAGAAAAAAATATTAAAAAGATTGACTGCATGATCCTAGACTCTTTTGGTCGTAACCATAATTATTTAAGAATATCACTTACTGATAATTGCAATCTTCGTTGCTTTTACTGTATGCCCGAAGAGGAGTATGAATTTACGCCAGTTAGTAAATTAATGCAGGCTGATGAAATAGAAGCCATCTCTAAAATATTTGTAGCCCATGGAGTAAACAAAATTAGACTAACCGGCGGCGAACCACTCGTAAGAAAAGATGCAGGAAAAATTATTCTTTCGCTCTCAAAACTTCCGGTAAAACTTACGCTCACTACCAATGGTACCCGCATTCACGAATTCATAGAGCTATTAAAGGAAGCAAATATTCAATCGCTTAATATCAGTCTCGATACTTTGCAATCGGATAGATTTATGCTGCTCACCCGACGCGATCAATTTAAATTGGTCTATGATAATATCCAATTACTAATCCGCAATAACTTTCAGGTAAAAGTGAATGTGGTAGTAATGAAAGGAATGAATGATGGAGAAATTAACGATTTTATTGAGTGGACAAGAGACACTCCTATACAAATAAGATTTATTGAATTTATGCCCTTCAGTGGCAATCGATGGACGAGTAATAAGGTATTTACCTGGCAGGAAATACTAGAAGTGGTGCAAACAAAATACCCCATTGTTCGACTCGAAGATGAAATCAATGACACCGCAAAAAAATATACAGTTCCTGGTCATGCAGGTTCCTTTGCTGTGATCAGTACCATGACTTCACCATTTTGTAGTGGCTGCAATCGCATGCGTCTTACAGCAGATGGAAAAATGAAGAACTGTCTATTTTCAAAAGAAGAGACTGACCTGTTAACTGCGTTTAGAAAAGGAGAAGATATTTTGCCGCTGATACAAAAAAGTATTGCGAGTAAAGCGAAGGAATTAGGCGGACAATTTACTGCAGATTTTGAACAAGTGCATGCAGAAGAAATTCAAAACAGATCGATGATTACCATTGGCGGATAAATTATTTACCCAATCATGATAAGCGTAAACGAAGCGAAAAAAATTATTCAAGAACAGGTAAGTCCTCTCCCTCCTGTTCAATTATCGCTACTA
Source organism: Chitinophagaceae bacterium (assembly GCA_947380605.1). Lineage (GTDB taxonomy): Bacteria > Bacteroidota > Bacteroidia > Chitinophagales > Chitinophagaceae > Ferruginibacter. The sequence continues at coordinate 2,552 of CANCRO010000077.1, read as the reverse complement.
GAAGCTGCAGGCCTTACGCTTGCTAAAGCTGTTTACTCAATGATCGATTTTCCTCCATTTAATCAGTCTTCAATGGATGGCTATGCATTTTGCTTTGACGGTTGGAAAAATAATGGACCACTCGAAATTGAAGGAGAAATTGCAGCCGGAAGCAATACCACCAAAACTTACTCATCTGAAAAAGCAGTTCGAATTTTTACAGGAGCCCCTGTACCTCAAGGAATGGATACGGTGGTAATGCAAGAAAAAGTTACCGTTGCAAAGGGACTTGTAACAATCGAAGATCAACATATACAAGTAGGGGTAAACGTTAGACCAAAGGGTGCTGATATAAAAGTTGGTGAATTAGCCTTAGAAGCGGGGAGCAAACTAACACCCGGTGCCATTGGTTTTTTAACTGGGATAGGAATTACTTCGGTATCCGTTTTTCCAAAACCGACCATAAGTATTATTCTTACAGGGAATGAGTTACAGGTTGCAGGAAAGCCCTTACAGCATGGTCAGGTATACGAATCTAATTCCTCTTCCCTTACAGCAGCACTCCAGCAAATTGCCACCCATGAAATAAAAGTTTTTTGGGCTGAAGACAATTTGAGTGTTTTACAAAAAACATTAGAGCAAGCAATCAATGTATCAGATGTAATTTTATTAACAGGCGGCATCAGTGTAGGCGATTATGATTTTGTTTTGCAAGCAGCAGAAAATTGCGGCGTAACAAAATTATTTCACCGAATAAAACAAAAACCTGGCAAGCCTTTGTACTTCGGTAAAAAAGAAAATAAATTAGTTTTTGGCTTACCGGGAAATCCCTCTTCGGTACTGACTTGTTATTACGAATATGTACTTCCTGCATTACTGCAATTAAGCAATCAAATTGTAGGAATAAAAAAAATAGAAGTCCCCCTGTTGAAATCGATTGATAAAGCGGCAGGACTTACTCAATTTTTAAAGGGTTATTACGATGGAGAAAAACTAATGCCTTTGGGAGCACAAGAAAGTTATCGGCTGAGTTCATTTGCCCATGCAAATTGTTTGATTGTCTTAGATGAAAATACCACCCATTGTGCCATAGGTGAAAAGGTTACTATTCATTTATTACCAGTATAAAGTAAGCATATGGCTGAAAATTTAATTTTATTATACGGTCTACTATTTTTAGTTGCCTTTTTATACGCATCCGTTGGACATGGAGGTGCAAGCGGATACCTTGCCCTAATGGCCTTATTCAGTTTCACCCCTGAGGTAATGAAACCAACGGCACTCCTACTCAATTTATTTGTATCGCTTACTGCATTTATTCAATTTTACAGAGGAAAGTATTTTATAAAAAAAATATTTCTTCCATTGGCATTGGCTTCTATTCCGATGGCTTTTGTAGGTGGCTTATTGATATTGGACGGTGCTTTGTATAAAAAAATATTGGGATTATTATTACTCCTACCGGTAGCAAGGTTTTTATTATTTAGTAATACACCCGCTAGTGAACAAAAAAAATCAAGCATGCCGCTGTCATTATTGATTGGGGCAGCTATAGGATTTCTTTCAGGGTTAATTGGTATAGGAGGAGGCATTATCTTATCGCCGGTGCTATTATTTTTAAAATGGACTGATCAAAAACAGACTGCTGCCATCAGCGCATTGTTTATTTTTGTAAATTCCCTAGCGGGTTTAGCTGGACAATATACCAAGGGGATTCAATTTAACACCGCTATGATAGGCTATGTATTGGTGGCATTTGCAGGAGGATTGTTGGGTGCTTATCTTGGCGCAATAAAATTTAAGCAAACGATATTAAAAAATATTTTGGCAATCGTGTTATTGCTTGCTGCGGTAAAATTAATATTTACTGGCGCATAAAGTGTCTCTAAAAAAATAGAATTAAAAAATAAAAGAATGACCGTTCATATTATACTTTTTGGACAACTCGCAGATATCACCGGATTTGATAATATAACAGTAGAAAATTGTTTAGATTCGGATAGTATGGTAAAGTCGCTTCAAAATACTTATCCTGCTTTAATTCAATCAACTTTTGTAATTGCAGTAGATAAAAAAATCATTTCATCCAATACCTCATTAACCGATCAATGCACGGTAGCATTGTTACCTCCATTTTCTGGAGGATAAAAAATGAAAGAAGAAACTCCATCATACGAAAGATACCAGCGACAAATCCTTTTAAAAGGATTTGGTTTAGAAGGTCAGCATAAACTACTTCAAGCAAAAGTGTTGGTGATTGGAGCAGGTGGATTGGGCTGTCCAGCCCTTCAATACCTTGCAGCAGCTGGCGTAGGGACTATCGGCATTGTTGATGAAGACATTGTTTCCATTACCAATCTGCATCGGCAAATATTGTTTACTGTTGATGAAATTGGTCTTCCAAAAGCCTCCATCGCCAAAGAGCGTTTGGCAAAATTGAATCCTGATATTACTATCGCTGCATACAAGGAAAGGTTAAGCACTAGCAACGCACTAGCAATTATCAATTCCTATGATATAGTGATTGATGCGACAGATAATTTTTCTACCCGCTACCTTATCAATGATGCTTG
>CANCRO010000076.1 GCA_947380605.1 Chitinophagaceae bacterium | reverse complement strand
GGTTCCTGTAAATCATGAGAGGCGGCATAAGCAAAATGTTCTAGCCATTCGTTGGAGGCGGTTAATAATTTAGTTTGATGTTTTAACTCTTCGTTCAGTTGTTTTAGTTGAGTCTCAGTATTTTTTCTTTCGGTAATATCTTCAATGGTAATGCAGCTTCCTACTAATTTTTTTAATTCATCCTTGACAGGATTGAAGCTGATATTGAAGCTAGAAGCTTTTTCATTTTCTTTTGTATAAACATATTCCTGACTAAATGATTCACCTGCTAAGGCGCTTGCTATGTAGGCACCCCATTTATCTTTAACCTTTTCGTATAGATCTAAAAGATTTAGCGTTGCTTTAGCAGATTGTTCTGAAGAAATTTGAATAAAATTTTGGGCAAGTTTATTGAGCTGAATAATCACTCCTTTAGTGTCTAATAAAATAAGACCAACCGTAGCATTGTTGAAGATAGTTCTGAGTTGAGATTCAGAATGTTGTAAATCAATTTGTAATTTTTTTAAATGGAGGTCTTTCTCTTTTTTATCAATAGCTTGAATAATGGCCATTGGCAAACGTTGCAGATTGGTCTTTAATAAATAGTCTGCAACTCCTTTTTTCATCATTTCTACTGCAAACTCCTCCGAAACGGTTCCTGTAACTAGTATAAAAGGTATTGCTAGCTTTAGTTCTTGGACTATTTCAAATGCTAGGGTAGAATTAAAATTGGGAAAGGTATGATCACATAAGATTACATCAGGATTAAATTGATCCAGTGTTGTTCTAAAACTTTTTTCATCAGTTGCTAATAAATAATGAAAATTAATTCCTGCTTTTTTTAAAAGCCATTTTATATGATCTGAATCTGCAATGGAATCTTCGACATGAAGAATAGTATATTCACCAATGTCTATTTTTTTGTCTAGCATGAATGACGCTGTATGCAGTTAATTCTTTTACATTTTGAATAGGAGCTGAGCTATGATTTGGTTTATTATTTAGGGTGTTGGTTTAACAACATCCAATACATACCTAGTTGACTAACTGTTTTTGAAAATTCATCAAAACCAAGCGGTTTTACTACATAACTATTTACGCCTAGTTTGTAACATTCTTGTATGTCTGGATCTTCTTTTGAGGAGGTAAGCACTACTACAGGAATCTTTTTCGTTTCTTCATTTGACTTTATTTTTTTTAATACCTCGAGGCCACTTATCTTAGGCATTTTTAGATCGAGTAAGATTAATTTAGTAAGGTTAGAAGTTTTAACACCTTTCCATTTTCCTTCACTAAATAAATAGTCTAGGGCCTCTTGGCCATCTTTTAAGTGAAGTATTTTATTAGCGACATTGCTCTTTGCTAAGGCGCGAGTTATTAAATCAGCATCACTTAAATTGTCTTCTACTAGAATTATTTCTGATGCCATTTCCATAATTTATAAATTTAGTTGAGTGTAAAATAAAAGTTTGCTCCTTCGTTTTCTTTCCCTTCTCCCCATATTATTCCTCCATGCTTATGAATAATCCGCTGAACAATGGCAAGACCTACTCCATTACCTTCAAATTCTTGCTCGGAATGAAGTCGTTGAAAAACCCCAAATAATTTTTCAGCAAACCGCATATCAAAGCCGGCACCATTATCTTTTATGATGTAAAGCGTCTTGCCTTCTTTTTGTTCTGAATAAATTGATATAATTGGTTTTTCCTTTTTAGCCGAATATTTGATGGCGTTTCCAATTAAATTAAACATCACTTGATAAATCAAGTTGTAATCTCCTTCTGCCTCGGGTAAGGGGCCAATAGTTATTTCCGCATGGTTAGGTAATAAATTGTTTAATTCTTCTACTGCTGCTGTCGTTAATTCATTCATTTTGAGCCAAGACTTATTGATCTCCTTTCTGCCTAATCTTGAAAATGCTAATAAATCATCAATGAGCCTCCCCATTTTTTGACCATTGTGTTTTATATTACTTAACATTTTTTTGCCTTCATCATTTAATACTTTTATTTGTTCTTCTTCAAGTATTTCCGCATATCCAATGACGGCCCTTAATGGTGCACGCAAATCATGTGAGACTGAAAAGGTAAAGGCTTCTAATTCCTTATTGAGTATTTCATATTGTTCGGTTCTTTCGAATACTTTTTTGTCAAGACTATTATTTAATTCTTGAATATTTCTCTCTGTTTTTTTTCTAGCAGTAATATCCTCGTAATACAAACAGGCGCCTGTTACTTTATTATCTTTATTAGTGATGGGGTATAATTTGGAGTATAAGTTAATAGTTGTCCCATCAAGTAATAATCGAGAAATTTCAAAATTTAAATTTTCTCCATTATAAACTGCTTTTATCATTTTACTAAATGCATCCTGGCCTTCTTTACTTAAATCGGTTAGGATATTTTCATTCTTTTTTAAAAGTATTTTTTCGGTTATCTCAAAGTACTGACCCATTAAATTATTAAATTCTAAAACTATAAAATTATTATCGAGTAATAAATAACCCGCTTGTGCATTTTCGAATATTGCCCTTAGGTTATTCTCAATTTTTGCGATAGCATTTTCATTGCTTTTTCGATCTGAAATATCCTCAATGATGCCTAATACACTATTTAAATCTCCTCCAGCGTTCAGCCTTGGAATTCCTTTTATAAAAACCCATCTTATCATTCCGTCACTCCGTCGAATACGGCATTCAAACTCAAATCCTTTTTTGGTTGAAATTGAATCTGTTAATAATTTATTTACCCAATTTTTGTCCTCATTAATTACATGTGTAATGAAACTATCTAAATTGAATTTATGTCGATTATTTTCATTTCCAAATATGGTGTCATGCATTTTATTTTGAAAGATGTACTCTTTTTTTGCATTAAATTCCCATACGCCCGTTATGTTATTCTCAAGAATTAGGTTGAGTCTATTTTCACTTTCTTTTAGTTCTGCTTCGGCTTTTTTTTCTTTAGTAATCATTTCAAAAACTAGTACAAAGTAGTTGGTATTAGGTGAATACACCGATACTAAAAACCATTCTTGCATACTAGAAAGAAAAATTTCAAATTTTTCCGGTTTCCCTTTTATCGCTACTCTACTCACTATTTCTAGCAATGTAGGATCATCTCTATGAATTCCGGGAATGACTTCTGATATCTTTTTTCCAATAACATTTTTTAGGCCAGTTATTATTTCAAAATTTTTATTAATGGAGAGGTAACTGAAGTCTACTGGCTTTTCTCCTTCATAAACTAATTTACAATAGGCAAAGCCATTGATCATATTTTCAAACAAATTTTTATAAATCGATTCGCTTTCATTTAATGCCAATACAAATTGTTGCTTTTCAGTTACATCTTGTCCTTGAGCGATTCCGTAATTTGGTTGATTGGTTTGTTGATCAATTATTTTTGATATTGTCCAAATGACTGTTCGGCTTGTTTTGTCTGTATTTTGTATAACCGATTCTATTTTTTCATTATTATTGATGCGGGATTCATTTTTTTTAAATGCTATTTCGTCTTTTAGCGAGGGTAATATCTCATTAACAGGTTTTCCAATTAAAGTAGTTTCATTCAAACCAGTCATTCTCTTAAAAGCATCATTAATGCGAATGATGGTAAATTTTTTGTCCCAAATCAAAATGGGTGAATGAGAATGATTGATGATAGTATCAGTAAATTCTTTTTCTTCGATCGCTTTTAAAGCGGTTATTTTCTTTTTCGAAATATCCTCCATCCTAATGCCTATTCCGGTGATTGAAGAGTCTTGATTGGATAGGGGATAAAACCTAATTTCCATAAATATTCCACCATCATCTGATAGTGGATAATATTTCTCAAAATTTATTTTTTCTCCATTTTTTACATTTTTAAAAATTTCTCTAAACTTTGGTTGTTTTTCAGGTGAAAGCTCATGGAGTAAGTTTTTATTTTTTATTAATTTAATATGCTCAGTTTGAAAAATTAATTTTTCCATTAATTGATTGAATGCTAAGATGGTATAGTTATTATCTAGTAACAAAAAACCTTCTATTGAGTTCTCTAATAGGGCATGTAAGTTGTTTTTTGATTTTGTAATTGTTTCTTGATACTCCTTAATTTGGGTAATGTCGTGTGAAATAATTAAAAAGCTATATACTTTTTGGTTTTCATCTCTGACTGGAGTAATAGTTACTTCCCACCATTTTGGAATCCCATTTTTTGTTGAACGAAAGCCTTCAAATTTTGCGGTTTTTCCATTTCTTGCTTCCGCTAAAGCATTCATCGCTTTCCCATTTTCTACTCCTTTCCATAAATTTATCCATGGATTATTAACCATCCCTGAAAGGTCATTTATGCCCATTAGTTTTCTGAAACCTTCACTAATCATTATTATATCACCTTCAACATTCAGCAATTTGATATCTTCTTCACTGGCTAATAATATTTGATCAATTAATTCTTGACTATTCGTAAATTTTATTTGAGTATTACTCCTATGAGATATTTCTTCTAATAACGTTACTTTACTTTTGGCTAACAAATCATTAGAAATAATTTCATTTGCTGAATATTTAACTGCCGCTCTATTAGCAAATAGTAAATTTTGATTGGTAATAATTAACTCAGCCTTTTTCTTCTCTAATAATTGAAGTGATTCAATTAATTCTAGTTCATTTTTTTTTCGATTAGTTAAGTCAATAATGATAATGCATAGCTCACCGAATGAATTTTCTGGTAACCAACTGATTGATAAATTAAGGGTTAGTATTTTTTTATCTGGCCTTTCAAAATTGAGTTCTCTTGTAAATATTGGTTCCGTTTTACTGTGTACTGTTTTTTTGAAATTTTCAATCTCGTCATCTTTAATCAAGCGGTTAAAATTTGACCCCATTAGATCTTGTAGCGGAATACCCAGAAGTTTCTCTAATCTTTCATTGGCGTAAAGAATGACTCCTTCTTGTGAAGTGATGACAACACTTTCAGGCATTTTTTCAACAATTATTTGATAAGGATTTGTTGGTGTAATATTTGTTTCTATTTTTTTATTTTCTTTTATGATGGCTACTTTATTATTGGTAGGCATTTTTTGCAATGCAGTAGTTTGATTCTTTAGTTGCTTATTTTTCCCATTTCCTGAAAGTAGTAAATGGTTTTTTGGGGTAACAATATGATTGCTCATTTTAAATCTTTTGGAAATGATTTAATTTTAAAACAGGTTACTTTTCTATTGGCTATTTACAGACCAGTGGTTAGTATTAATTTATCTTTTCTTAAAATATTGAATGCTGTAAATACTAGAGATATAGATTTTCTAATGAGGGGGGTTGATTTACTTTTAGCCAATAATAAGCAATGTCATTAATGGTAGTATTGAATTTGTCATATTCGATTGGTTTTACTACATAACTATTCGCTCCAAGATTGTAACATCTTTGTATATCTGGATCCTCTTTTGAGCTAGTTAGTATAATTACTGGGATGGCTTTTGTTAAAGGAGCGCATTTTATTTTTTGTAGCACTTCTATGCCATTTACCTTAGGCATTCTGATATCTAGTAAAATTAATTTAGGCGGGAATGAAATGCTTCTTGTTTCTTCAAATTTACCCGAAGCAAAAATGAAATCTAATGCTTCTTCTCCATCCTTTAAACGCACTAGATTTTTATTCAATTTGTTTTTCTCCAAAGCAAGGGTGGTTAATTTGGCATCATCGTCATTATCCTCTACTAATAGAATTTCCACATCATTCAGACTAATTTTTTCCATTGTATGTTTTATTTGTTTTGATAGGGATAATTCAAGGAGCTGGTTTAGATTTTTGAAATTAGACAGATTAGGACCATTGATAAATGATGATTGTTTGTGATATGACTGATTTCAATCAGTGAAGCTTTATTATTCGTTTTTAGTTAAAAAAGAAACTTATAGGCTCCCTTTGAAGGATTAGTTCACCTGCTCTCATGACCAGTAATGATTGCTTAAATCCCCTGCATTTTTGGGTTAATCCTTTAAAAAACTGCTTATTTGGATCAATTTTGCACAAAAGCGATTGTTTTTCCCTTTTTTTGTTGAAAAGCTCCCCTTTTTTTATTGATTTTTGCCCTACCTTTGCCCCCCGAAAAGTAACTAATCAATTCATCCTTAATCCTTGATATGTCAGGCGCATTAAAAGAAGTTCGTAACCGAATTAAGAGTGTTCAAAGTACCCAGCAGATAACTAAAGCTATGAAAATGGTAAGTGCTGCTAAACTTCGTCGTGCCCAGGATGCGATTACTCAAATGCGCCCATATGCGAAGAAATTGCAAGAGGTGTTAGGAAATATAGTTAGCAATAGCGACGGAGATATTAATCTAGCCCTCGCTACCGAAAGAGCAGTAGAAAAAGTACTAGTTATTATTGTAACAAGTGATCGTGGTTTATGTGGTGGTTATAATAGTAATCTAATTAAATTAACCCGTCAGATTATACAAGATAAATACAGTGTCCAACAAGCTAAAGGGAATGTGCAAATTTTGCCGATTGGAAAAAAAGGGTTTGAACATTTTTCCAAAAATGGCTTTAAAGTAGTGGATGCTTATTGGGACATCTTTACAGGTTTAAGTTTTGATAAAGTACAGACTGCAGCAAAATATGCAATGGAAGCATTTTCAAATAAAGAAGTAGATGCTGTTGAACTAGTTTATAGCGAATTTAAAAATGCAGCTACTCAGCTATTTGTTGCAGAGCAGTTTTTACCGGTACAAAAATTAGAAAAACAAGCTGGAGAAAAAAAGGCCGATTTTATTTTTGAACCAGATAAAGAAATCTTGATTCGTGAGTTGATGCCTAAAATTTTAAATACTCAATTATTTAAGGCGGTGTTAGATGCTAATGCTAGTGAACATGGCGCAAGAATGACCGCAATGGATAAAGCGAGTGACAATGCCAACGAATTATTAAAATCACTGAAAATAAGTTACAATAGAGCAAGACAGGCCGCTATCACTACCGAATTGACAGAAATCGTTAGTGGAGCAGCTGCACTGAATGGATAAAATGTAAGGGCTAATGTGAAAATTAGCTGCTTAAAAAATCATTCAGTAAATAGTTGTCAGTTTTCAAATTTTAAAAAGAGCAGATTAATACAAAATGGAACTTTCTCAAATTATACCACATATTGAAGCCTTGATATTTGCAAGCGATAAGCCCTTGACCAATATGGACCTGGTGGAATTGCTCAATAATGCCATGGGCTTTATAGAAGATAGGGCTACCCTCGATCAGGTAGAGGCTGCAGTAGAAGGTATTCGGGAAAAATATAGTTCTGAGTTTTACGCTTTTGAATTAAAGCAAAGTGGAGGTGGATGGCAGTTTCTTACCAAAATGGAATACCATAAAACCATTGCACAACTGAATGGTGATAAATTCTTAAAGAGACTTTCCAATGCGGCATTAGAAACCCTAGCAATTATTGCTTACAAGCAGCCGATTACTAAAAGTGAAATTGAATCGATTCGTGGAGTTAACTGTGATTATGCAGTTCAAAAATTATTAGAAAAAGATTTGGTAATCATTGCAGGAAGAAATGAGGAAGCGGTTGGAAAGCCATTGATTTATACTACATCAAAATCTTTCATGGATTACTTTGGAATCAATACGAAAGAAGATCTTCCAAAAATCTCTGAAGTATTAATGGAAGAATTGGTGCAAGCTACCGTTATTGATCATACTAATACTGCTGAAGAAATTGAAGAGGATGGAGTGAGCGCTTTGGTGGTAGATGAAGAAGGAAAAATTGTTGAAGAAGTAGAAGAGATTGGGCAAGGTGGAGAAGACAACACTTCTTCCAATGAGTCGCTTGAGGATAAACAGGTGAAGGAGGACGATACAACGGATGAATCATAATTTTTTATGTTACTGATAGCAAAAAAGGTATGATGACAAATGTTTCTCATACCTTTTTTTATAAAAGAAGCACCTACATTTACAAAACATTACTTACTATTTATAATTTAATATGTCGAAAAACTTAACCCAAGAGCAATTAATAGCCATTGCAGATGAATTTGGAACGCCCGTTTACATTTACCATGCTGAGCGAATAGCTGAGCAGTACAAGAAATTGAAAAAAGCTTTTTCAGGATGCAATGCACGTTTCTTTTATGCTTGTAAATCGCTTACCAATGTAAACGTATTAAAGTATATGCAGACTATCGGAGTATCGCTTGATTGTGTGAGTATCAACGAAGTTAAATTGGGCTTGATGGCTGGTTTTGATAAAAAAGATATTTTGTATACGCCTAACTGTGTTGATTTTGAAGAGGTGGTAGAAGTAAAGGAAATGGGTGTTAATATCAACATTGATAATATTTCTATTCTTGAACAGTTTGGTCATAAGTTTGGCAATAGCTACCCGGTATGTATTCGGCTGAATCCACATATTATGGCAGGTGGTAATTATAAAATTTCTACTGGTCATATAGATAGCAAGTTTGGAATTTCAATTCACCAGATGCGTCATATTGAAAGAATCGTAAAGAGTACGAAGCTTAATATTACCGGTATTCACATGCATACGGGAAGCGAGATAAAAGATGTAAGAGTGTTTTTAGAAGGGCTTGAAGTGATGTTGAATACTTCAGCTCATTTTCCTAATCTTGAATTTATTGATTTGGGTAGTGGATTTAAAGTGCCTTACCAACCAGGGGATGCAGAAACTGATATTAATGATCTAGGCAAAAAAGTAGCTCAGGCATTTGTTGAATTTGAAAAAGAAACAGGCAAAAAATTGCAGGTATGGTTTGAGCCTGGAAAATATTTGGTAAGTCAGTGCGGATATTTTGTAGTAAAAACAAATGTAATTAAGCAAACACCTGCAGCTGTTTTTGCTGGGGTAAATAGCGGCTTCAATCATTTGATTAGGCCTATGATGTATGATGCTTATCACCACATTGAAAATATTTCCAATCCTGCAGGGCCAGAAAGAATTTACAATGTAGTTGGAAATATTTGTGAAACAGACACTTTTGCTTGGGACCGAAAATTGACCGAAGTAAGAGAGGGTGATTATTTAGTTTTTCACAATGCAGGCGCCTATGGATTTGAGATGTCTTCTAATTTCAACTCTAGACTAAAGCCCGCAGAGGTGATGGTGGTAGAAGGGAAGGCTAAATTAATTCGTCAAAGAGATGTATTTGAAGATCTATTAAGAAACCAAATTTTATAAAATTATTTAACTAAATAAACTGTCACCATGAAGCGTTTTATTTTTTTTGGTCTATGTCTTATTTCATTGTCTTTGTCTGCACAGCAGGAATCAAAAAAGTTATATGATCCAACAGCGAATGCGGCTAAAGATATAGCGGCTGCAATAAAAAAAGCGACAGCAGAAAAAAAGCATGTGTTGATTCAGGCAGGTGGTAATTGGTGCAGCTGGTGTATTGAATTTGCTAGGTTTGCAAAGGCGGATGCGCAAATTGATTCAATGCTCAATAGTAGTTTTGTTTGGTATCATTTAAATTATAGCAAAGAAAATAAAAATGAATCCTTGTTGGCTAAATTCGGTTTCCCTCAGCGTTTTGGTTTTCCGGTATTCATTATTTTAAATGCAAAGGGTGAGCGAATTCATACCCAAAGTAGTGAGTATTTGGAGGATGGTAAAAAAAGCTATGATCAAAAAAAGGTGATGGGTTTTTTGTCTGCTTGGACACCCAATGCCTTAAATGCTAAAACTTATCAATAGAATAAGCTATCAAATAATATTTTCTTCCTTAGTAATTCTACAATATGATCACTGGAAAAGAAAAGTTCATACAGCTCATTCTGCATCCTGTAAAATTTAGGTTATTCTTATTCGCTAAATTACCCAGTGCTTTTTTTTCAGGACTTAAAGTTCAATCTTTGGACAGCTCCAAAGCGGTGGTAACAGTTCCGTATCAATGGTTTTCTAAAAATCCTTTTAAGTCTACTTATTTTGCATGTCTAGCAATGGCGGCAGAGTTGAGTACAGGTCTTTTGGCGATGATGAATACCTATCAAGCTAATCCAGCTATCTCTATGTTAGTTACTGGTTTGGAGGCAAAATATTTTAAAAAAGCTACCGGTAAAACTAGCTTTCTTTGTGAACAGGGCGATTCTTTTCATCAAACCGTATTAGCTGCCATCAACAGTGGAGAAGGACAAGTATTTACGGCAAAGTCGGTAGGCAAAAACGAGGCAGGTGAATTGGTAGCAGAATTTTTAATCACCTGGTCTTTTAAAGTAAAAAAATAAAATTCCCTCTATTTCTTCTTACTGAAGCTTTTCAACTTTATTATTTAAACCTCCCTTTTTTTAGTAACTTCAATAAGTAATTTAAACGATCATCTTACTGTTATTGTTGCTTTTCGTCTATGGCATAGTTAGTAATTAATTGCTTTAAATTTTATTATTAGGCACCCTACATTCCACCTAAATATTCAGCGTATGAAAATTGCATTTCACGGAGCCGCTAGAACAGTTACTGGTTCTAAACACCTGATAACACTCTCTAATGGTAAAAAGTATTTATTAGACTGTGGTATGTTTCAGGGAATGGGTAAGGATACCGATTCGATGAATAGCCAATGGGGATTTCAGCCAAAGGAGATAACCCATTTAATATTGTCGCATGCGCATATTGATCATAGTGGCTTGATACCTAAATTGGTAAAGGATGGCTTTGAAGGAAAAATATTTTGTACTCCTGCAACCAAGGAATTGACAGGAATATTATTGGAAGATTCGGCTGGCATTCAAGAGAGTGAGATTAAATATGAAAATAAAAAAAGGCATCAAGAGCAACTACCCTTATTAAAGCCCCTGTATGATACAGCAGCAGCCTTAGCAGCAATGGATCATTTTGTATCCGTTGAATATGGTAATTGGCAGGCTATTGATGAAAATGTAGAAGTATTGTTTACCGATACGGGTCATATTATTGGTAGTGCTGCAGTGCACCTTAAGATAAAAGAGAATGGAATTACTAAGCGCATCACATTTAGTGGCGATGTGGGAAGGTATACGGATGCGATATTAAAAGCACCTGAAGTTTTTTCTCAAGCCGACTATATTATTTTAGAATCTACCTACGGAAATACTTTGCATGATATGCAGACAGGTACCACCGATCAATTACTTGCGTGGATTGAAAAGGCTTGTATTCAAAAAAAAGGTAAACTTATTTTGCCAGCATTTAGTGTAGGTAGAACACAGGAAATTTTATATGCACTTAATCAGTTAGAGTTGGAACGTAGACTTCCACATTTAGAATATTTTGTTGACAGTCCATTGAGTGTGAAGGCAACCAAGTTAATAAAAAAGTATCCTCAGTATTTTAATCAAACGATACAAAATGTTTTGAAGCAAGATGATGATCCTTTTTCTTTTAGAGGAATGAAATTTATTGAGACAGTCGAAGAATCTAAAATGCTAAATTTTAGAGATGGTCCTTTTGTCATTATTTCATCCAGTGGAATGGCAGATGCAGGAAGGGTAAAACATCATATTCGCAATACGATTGAAAATAGTAAAAACACGATACTAATGACGGGTTATTGTGAGCCAAGGTCTTTGGGAGGAAAATTATTGGCGGGCAGAAAGGAGGTTAACATATATGGCGCTTCTCATGAAGTGAATGCCGAAATTGGAGCTATTCGCAGTATGAGTGCTCATGGTGATTACGAAGATCTTTGCCATTTTCTGGAATGTCAGGACGTAAAGAAAGTAAGTAATTTATTTTTGGTACATGGTGAGTATCCGGTACAGCAAGCGTTTAAGCAGCGGCTCATTAACAAAGGTTTTGAGAATATCGTGATTCCAGAGATGCATGCGGAATTAATGTTGCAGTAGTTGGGTGTAATTTATTCATTCAAATACAATAGGCTCAATAAAATATTGAGCCTATTGTATTAAGTATTTTCTCTTTTAGATCTTAGTCTATTTATTTTCCTAAAATAGCGTTTATTTTTTCAAGCTCATCACTTGAGAAAGTCAAATTATCGAGACATTTTAATGAGTCTGCAATTTGATTGGCTTTACTAACTCCGAGTACAACGGATGTAATTCGGGTGTCTTTTAAAACCCATGATAATGCCATCTGCGCTAGGTTTTGGCCTCTATTAATTGCTATTTCATTCAGCTTTAAAACCTTCGCAATTTTTTCATCTGTTATGGCATCGCTTTCAATGGCACCATTACCTCTTTTGTTGGCAGCTCTCGAATCAGCTGGAATTCCTTTTAAATATTTATTGGTTAACAGACCTTGTTCAAGAGAAGAGAAGGTTATACATCCAATTCCTTTATCATCCAATACATCCAATAATCCATCTTCAATCCAACGATCAAACATTGAATATCTGGGTTGATGAATTAAACATTTGGTTCCAAGATTATTTAGCATTGAATTAGCTATTTCTGTTTCTTTAGCATGGTAACTAGAAATTCCAACATACAAAGCTTTTCCTTGACGAACGATTAAATCCAATGCAGCCATTGTTTCTTCAATCGGTGTTTGTGGATCTGGTCGGTGGTGATAATATATATCCACATAGTCTAAGCCCATTCTTTGTAAGCTTTGGTCTAAACTAGCCACTAGATATTTTTTTGATCCCCAGTTCCCATAAGGGCCATCCCACATACCCCAACCAGCTTTGGTAGAAATTACTAATTCATCGCGATACTTTTTAAAATCATCTTTATAAATTTTGCCAAAGGTTTCTTCAGCAGATCCTGCAGGCGGACCGTAATTGTTGGCAAGATCAAAATGAGTAATACCTGCATCAAAAGCAGTTTTTAAAATGGAGCGAGCATTTTCTAGGTCATCGATTGCTCCAAAGTTATGCCATAGGCCTAATGATAAAGCGGGAAGCAGTAAGCCACTTTTTCCACATCTACGATAAGGCATGTTATTGTAACGGTCTGGGTTTGCTTGGTAAGTCATTATGTTTTATTTGTTTATTACTAAATGAAGTGCTTTTTCCATGATTTCTAAATCGATTACTCCTCTAAAACCGCTAAATCCAACCGAGAGTATTTCTCCATTAGGTAATTTTAGTGGTTGTCCTCCTTCCCATCCAATCAAATCAGGACTCTCAATTCCGTTGCTATTTTCTTCAATGATTTTATTGAAAACTAATTTCTCATATTCACCTGTCTTAATACCCGTTAGCCAAACTTGACTAGCTTTTGTCCAGGCTACTTTGTAGGTTTCTCTTGATCTAACTTTATTTTTACCATACATTTTACCAGTAACATTTCCATTTTCATCGATGATACAAACGGCAACATTTCCATTGGCAATTTTTTCATCCATTGGATTTTGCATATAAATTGGAATTAGATTTTCTAACTCAACCAATAGTTTTGCAATGATTGAAATGGTATTTTCTTCGGACATTTTATTTTATTTA
>CANCRO010000075.1 GCA_947380605.1 Chitinophagaceae bacterium | reverse complement strand
AAAAAAAGCAAACAATTGGTGAACAATTGTTTGCTTTTTTATTAGCGGAGACTGAGGGATTCGAACCCTCGAAACAGTTACCCGTTTACACGCTTTCCAAGCGTGCTCCTTCAGCCACTCGGACAAATCTCCAATTCAACTTTATTTCGAAAGCGCTGTACATGATTATTAAAGACTATATGAAATAATTCATCTCAAAACCTAGAGCTTTTCGGGATCGCAAAAATACAGTTTCGAACCTTATAAGCCGAATATTTTTTCGGCATTTTCAGAAGTGATTTTTGCAACCGTTTCTACAGAACAGTTTTTAATCTCCGCTACCTTTTCAACTATATATTTTAAGTAACTACTTTCATTCCTCTTCCCTCTAAACGGAACTGGAGAAAGATAAGGAGCATCTGTTTCTAACACGAGGTGTTCAAGATCAATTTGCGAAAGAACATTGACTAAACCAGCATTTTTATAGGTAACAACACCGCCAATTCCTAAATAAAAACCCGCATTAATAATTTCTTTAGCGCTTTCATAACTACCGCTAAAACAATGAAAAATACCTCTTACCCCCTTCGGTACAAACTCTTTAACAATTTCAATGGTTTCCTGCATCGCATTACGCGTATGAATCACAATGGGCAGTTTGTATTCGATTGACCAATCGATCTGGCTTCTAAAAGCAATGATTTGTTCAGCAGCGAATGTTTTATCCCAATAATAATCAAGACCAATCTCACCTACTGCTGCAAAATTTCTATTACTCAACCAGTCTTTTACTACAATTAACTCTTCTTGGAAATTTTCCTTTACATAGCAAGGATGCAAACCCATCATTGGTATACATTTTTCTGGAAATTTTTTCTCCAACGCAAGCATGGCTGGAATAGCAGCACTGTCTATAGCGGGTAGATAAAATTTTTTAACCCCTTCTGAGACAGCCCTCTGCAGCACTTCGTCTTGATCTATATCAAACTCTTCAGAATACAAGTGGCAATGGGTATCGATTAAATACATCTTAAAATTTAATACATTAAAATTATGTTGAATTTATTCAACTTGAAATATTATATAAATAAATCAAAAATAAGTGCAAATATTCATCACATCTAAGTAGATTGCAAAAGTTTTCATAGGGTACGGATTAAAAACGGGCCAGGGTTTCTACCCAGGCCCTCTTTTTTAAAATTCATTATCACACCCATCAACTCCGCAACTAATCTGTTGGTTTAAGTACAATTTTTTCAAATCGAAATCCTTTCTGTTCAAAGTAATTGAGCACTTTTGGCAAAACGAACTGCAAATTAACGAACGCTTTTTGACTATCATGAAATACTATAATCGAACCATTACTAGCTGTGGTCAAAACATTTAGTAAGCAAGTTTCTTTTGAAAGCTTTACATCAAAGTCGCCACTCAAAACTGTCCACATAATTGGTGTCATTTTAAACTTATCCTTTGCTAAAAGCCTCAATTGAAAAGGGGTAATTTTTCCATAAGGAGGCCTAAAAAGAGATGAATCAATATACTTTTTCGCTTTTGCTATATCTTCCATGTAAACAGCATCAGCAGTTTTCCAACCATTAAGATGATTAAAGGTATGGTTACCCACTGCATGCCCTTCGGTAATAATTCTTTCATAAAGGGCCGGCTGATCCAAAACGTTTTTTCCAATACAAAAAAAAGTTGCTTTCGCACCATAGTCTTTTAAAGTATCTAAAACAAAGGGAGTCGCTGCTGGATGGGGACCATCATCAAAAGTTAAATAAATAACTTTTTCCTGAGAGGGCATTTCCCAAACGCATTTGGAAAACCACTTCATTACCCACTGCGGAGTTTTAGTAAAATAAAACATTCAGATTATCTTTTAAGCGACCCTTTAAAATTAAAGATAATAAAGAATAGTCAAGTTCATTAACATTCCATCATTCAAAAGAGATTTAGAGCAATAAATACCAAAAGGATAATACTACCTATAAAAGAGTGGTAGACAGATTTCCCTAATTAAATTATTATTTAAGTATTGATATTTTAAGAAATTTATAGCCTATTTTTAAATCCATAAAGAGCCATTTCAAACATACCAGTAAAAAAATTCGATAAAATGTTATTATTAAATAATTGCTTAAAAATTAGCTGAGAAAATGAATAAAACAAATCTTATACTTTCAATACTTATACTAAGTATATTCAGCTTTTTCAATAGTTGCCAATTGAGTGGAGCATATGGTGATTATTCAATTGTAAATGATACTTCAATTAACCAAACTGGCGAAAAGATATTTAACGCAAACTGTAGTGCCTGCCATAATTTTAAACAAGATGGTATTGGTCCGCAGTTAAGTAACGTTACCACTTCGGCATCTGAAGAATGGATTGTTCAATTTATAAAAAATTCGAAACAGTTAATAAGTTCAAATGATGAAAGAGCCGTTCAAGTATTTAATAAATATAGAAAAGCAGCCATGCCAGCATTTGAGGCATTCACTCCTAAAGAACTTCATGCACTTTATGTTTATATTCAATCTCAGAAAAAGTCAGTGGATTCTTCATCAATCAACAATAAAAAGGGTTTATCCAATCCTATTGCTGACACGATTACCCTTTCAAACTTAGTAGTAAATCTAGAGCTATTTACACAAATACCTGCTTCAGCAAAAAAGCCACCGCTAGCTAGGATAACCAAACTAGGTTTTGAGCCAGCTTCAGGCAATTTATTTATCAATGACCTGCAGGGAAAATTATATAAGATTAAGAATGGTCATCCATCCATTTATTTAGATATAGAAAAACTTAAACCTAAGTTCCTTAACAACCCAGGACTTGGATCAGGATTAGGAAGCTTTGCTTTTCATCCTAGTTTTCAAACCAATGGAATATTCTACACTACCCATTCTGAAATAAAGGGTTCAGGAAAACCTGACTTTAGTTATGCAGATTCAATGAGGTCTGATTTGCAATGGGTACTAACAGAATGGAAAACTAATCATATTAATGAAGATTCTTTTTCAGGCACCAACCGAGAATTACTAAGAATCAATTTCGTAAAAGTGAATCATGGTATTCAAGAAATAACTTTTAATCCGCTCAGTAAACCTGGAAACAAAGATTATGGAATACTTTATATTGGCTTAGGAGATGGAGGTAGTGTAGAAGAAGGATACGAATTTTTAGTACATAGTAAAGAAAAAATTTGGGGGACTATCATACGTATCGATCCAACAGGTAAAAATAGCAGTAATGGAAAATATGGTATTCCTTCTGATAACCCTTTCGTAAAAAGTAACAATAAAAATGTAGTAAAAGAAATTTATGCCTATGGTTTTAGAAATCCTCATCGTATTACTTGGACAAAATCTGGCAAAATGCTGGTTAGTAATATCGGACAAGGAAATATAGAATCAATTAATCTCATTCAACCAGGCAATGATTATGGCTGGCCAATAAGAGAGGGCAATTTTCTTGCTGCTGATATAAAAAATAATATTGGTACAGTTTATCCACTCCCTTCAAATGACAGTATATATAAAATTACTTACCCAGTGGTAGAGTTTGATCATGATGAAGGCAAAGCCATTTCAGGTGGAGTTGAGTATTGGGGTAATGATATACCTGCATTAAAAGGGAAGTTTTTATTTGGAGATATTCCTTCAGGTAGATTATTTTATACGCAGGTTGCTAATATCAAACAAGGCAAACTGGCAACTATTAAGGAATGGAAGATATTAATAAACCATCAACCAAAAACATTAAAAGAACTTTGTGGAAGCGATCGAGTAGATCTTCATTTTGGAAGAGACATCAACGGTGATTTGTATATTCTCACCAAGGCAGATGGTAAAGTTTATAAACTTACCAGTGCAATAATGAAATCATCCATTGATAAAAAATAAAATCAATTCGGTACTTTATTGATGGTCATATAGACCGTGTTCTTGACCATTATTCCATCAGCAGCCCTAACGGTAAACCTTATTCGCATTGTATTCACTGCTGTTATTGCTGGAATTTCCAGAAATATAGTTTGATTATCTGTGCGAAGAATAGCTTTTTCAATATTGACTGAATCGATACCTTTCTTTTCAGGATTTTTTAATGAATAATCAGCCGAGCCATAGCTACTTGCCCATTTATAATTCCATTGATCGATTGAATAATTGTCAACATTTTTAAAATCTTCTTTATCTAAATCAAAATTGAATTTTAATTCAATACCACCTTTAATCACTTTTGCATCTACAATAATATGCCCCTTAGTTCCTGTGGCGCGTATACGACTGAGTACACCATATTTCGTAGCTACTCCATCATCCCAACCCGTCAAACCCGTAGTGTATAATTGCTTATCTACGGGATTAAAAGCGGCTCTTTGTATACCTGCATCCATTTGAAAAGGCAATGCCACCATTGCACCCTGAGTAATTTCGCCTACCGAATGCGGAAGAAAATAATATAGCCATCCTTTGCCATAACTGGTATGTATAAAATGATTACCAAGCGGCCCCCAAGATGGATCACTCCAAACACCTCCACCAGGAGAATTATCAAATTCTTGAGGTATCCATAATGCAGGAGGACTAAAGCTTTCAGGCACTTTTACTATTTCAGGTCGAATCACTCCTTTTACAATATCTTCTTTACGATAAACTGCACCATTAGGACTCCAACCTCCCTGAGCAAGATTGGGTACATAACCATAAAATTTCCCTTTTTCTACTAAATTTATTTTATTCGCTGGCATCCAATTACCTTGATTGTCACTAACAAAAACTCTGTCGTCCGGCGTTGCTGTAACGCCATTATTCACTCGAAAGCCTGTTGCAATACTCTCCCATTTTTTTCCATCGGGTGAAACCTTTATTAAATTACCAGGATCTTTATTGTCAGTATATTCTCCTGGTTTAGCATAAAAGAAATTGCCTTTACTATCTACTTCTAATCCAAAATTAAATGCATGGAAAAAATTTGATACATCCTGGTCAGCATGAAAAACTTCATAAAAATCTGTTTCGCCATCTTGATTAAAATCATTCAATTTTATAATCCCATTTCTGCAGGTTACAAATATTTGATCTCTTACTACTTTTAATCCCATAGGCTCGTAAAGTCCGGTTGCAATTCTTTGCCAAGTGATTTTTGTCAAATTATTATCAACCCCCTTCGCCATCCAAACATCCCCTGTATAAGTACCTAACAATAAACGACCATCACTCATAAACCCTACTGAGGTAGGCCTTACCCATGCATTATATGCGTTATCAAATGGTAAGGCAATATCGTCTACCGTATACGGGTAGTCGGTTGGTATATCAACCATTTTATTGGGTGACAATCTATCTGAATCATTATTATACCTTGGATCAAAATGAGGCCTACCAATATTGGTCATGCCTTTAGTGATTACTTTATTTGCCCATAAAGCATTACCTCCTTTAGTCATACGAACCAAATTGGGAAATTGCTTTATGGCGAATAGCTTTTTATAAAAAGAAGCAAATTTTAAAAGATCACTATTTCCATTTCCTGAAGTTCGAATAACCCTAACCGTTATTGCCTCTTTTCCAGCAGGAATTATTAAAATTAATCGATGACTATTGTCGATACTCCATTTTAAACCAGGTACAGAAGCTATTATACCTGCAGCAATAAATGATTGTATGCCATTTTTTTTCTCTGCTATACTTACTAAAAGATTCCCATCCAATCCAGCAGTACTATCTAAAAATTTCCCTTGCAACGATAGGATGCCCTCTTTAAAATTTGCAACACTATCTTTAAGTTGACCAATAGTTAGGTGTTCCTCTTGGTTACCTGGTTCGATTCTTAGCGTTTGAGAAATAGTAATTTGATGATCGTTATCCAGTACTTGAGGATATTCTAAAATTTCCCTTCCAGAAATTGCATAAGAAAGAATCACTTCTTTTTGATAAACATAATGACCATGATAGTCAAGGTATTTTTTTGGTAAAGGAGTCCGAATACCGGTCGATTTTTTTAAACTATCTAAGCGATTATTATAAAGCCATTGCCAGGTATCGATTCCAGGAAGGCTAACTCCCTTAACAAAAGGTTGTCCTTCTCCACGATATTGGGTAAACTTAGTTTCGGATAAATCTACTTCTCCTTTCCATGCCGCAACAGTCCCCATTCTTAGAAGGTCATAACTCAGTTGAACAGCTTTATCCAGCTTCACTGTAAGTACAGAAGTAGAAAGGCCTTTTAAAGGCGAATGAATGGCATAACCATAATTACTTTTATTATGCATAAACCATTCCTGACCATATTTTAGAGAACCTTTTAGTGCTCCCTCTTTGACAGCTGCTAATTCTTGTTCTACTGTATTTTTTGATCGGGGGAGTTTTGAAAGATAGTTTGGAGAAATTTGAAAATATTGAGTAGGATTTGTCTTTTTAAAAAATTCCTCTCTAATATATTGGATAACATAATAACGTTCTGCAGGACTAATCCAAGACTGAGCAGGCATCATACCCACACCATTGGTGATAGTCTTCCACATATCATAAGGCTTATTGCCAAAACGCATAGGATCTTTAATAAAGGATCTAGCCTGAGAAAGTGAAGCAGTTCCATTTACACCATGACAGGTAAAACAAGCGCTTTGATAAATTTCTTTGCCTCTCTGCAAGGTTTTTTTATTAAGACTATTGATCACTTTCGCATGATCAATACCTACTGGTAATTGAGGGGTACCATAAAAAAATAAAGCAAATAAAACTCCAGAAATAACTAATAGCAGGAAGGTTCTTTTCATCTTATTATTTTGACTAAGATACAGATTTAGCAGTACTTCATTCACTTATAACATTCATTGTAGAGATTATATTTTAATTCGAAATGACTATAAAATATTTGAGAAGGAGTATATATTCCTTTAACAAAATTCGAATAACTAAATATCACTAAAACATATTATTAAAAATATTAATTAAATATATTTTTGGTGATTAGATTAAACCTCCGCAACCTAATGAAGTCAAATCAATAAATCAATTATTCACACTTTAAAAATCAAGGTTATGGAAAAGAAAATCAAATTTTTTGGAATTACTACAGTGGTAAGTTCATTAACGTATTTCATAATTTATATCATCACCAATTAAATTTATTTAAAGAAAATTGATTTGAACCTTTCAATAGATTCAAATCAGTAATTGAATTAATCAAAATTCTATCCAGCCAACAACTTTTATAAGTTGGGCAAATATAAAAATTAGATAGGGCTATAGCTGAGTGATTCTAACCACTCAGCTATAGCCCTAATTTATATTAAAAATAACGACCTCGAGTTTATTAAATTCTACCACATCCTCTTCAATGGCAGGGTCAGTAATCTAGATCAACAACAAACCATTTTAGAAAATCAGCAATAGTGTTGAATTCCTATGCACCCACTGCTGCTATATTCAAGCCAATAAAGTCGATATAAAATAGATGAATCGAGTAGCGGAAAGGGGCATTTTAGTTCTCAGAATAGTATTATATTTAGCAAATGATTTTGACATGAGTCAGTATCAAAAAATAGTCCAATTCAAATAATATATTAATGGATAAAAATTCAATGAAAGATCAGGTAGCAGTTATTACTGGAGCTGCTTCAGGATTAGGATTAGTCATTACTAAAAAGCTTGCTGAAAATGGAGTGAAACTAGCTTTACTCGATTTATCAAAAGATACACCAGCTGTATTAAAAAATATCCCTAATTCAACTTACTATTCATCCGATGTTTCTATTGAACAAGAAATTAAAAGTACGATTGAATTGATATATTCTCATTATAAAAAAATCGATATACTAATCAACTGCGCTGGAATAACTGGAAAGACAAATATAAAAAGTCACGAGACTGAAACTGAAGATCTAAACCGAGTTTTTGAGATCAATTTTTTGGGTTCTTATTATACGGCTAAATATGTTTTGCCTTATATGTTAAAACAAAATTATGGCAGAATTTTGCACATCGCCTCTATAGCAGGCAAAGAAGGGAATGCAGGAATGTTAGCCTATTCGGCTTCAAAAGCAGCGGTGATTGGCATGACAAAGGTTCAAGGAAAAGAATATGCTGAAAATGGAATCACTGTAAATGCATTAGCGCCATCAGTTATTCAAACCGCGATGGTGGATGCCTTGCCAGCTGAACAAGTTAAATATATGACCGATAAAATCCCCATGAAAAGATGTGGCACATTAGAGGAAGCCGCTAATTTAGCGGCCTATATCGTTTCACCACAAAACAGTTTCACTACAGGCTTTACCTTTGATTTATCAGGTGGAAGAGCCACTTATTAAAATTAAATAATTGTATCAATGAAAAACGCTGTTCATCCTGAAGATATTAAAGTAGGTGTAGTTGGCCTTGGGCTGATGGGTTGTAGTATCAGTACCTGTCTATTAATTGCCAAACATAAAGTAATTGCTATTGCACCTCTTCCGAGTGATTTAGAAAATGCAGAAAAGAGAATTCATATTCACTTACAAAAATCTTTAGAAGATGGAATGATCAATCAAGCTCCATCCCATTATTTAGAAAATATTACTATTTCTGAGGACTACGATTTATTAAATGATTGTGAGATTGTCATAGAATGTACCATTGAGAATATTGCAATAAAAAAATCAGTTTATCAAAAGATTGAAAAAGTAATTTCACCAGAAGCCATATTAACCAGCAATACCTCTGCTATTCCAATAAGTATTTTACAAAAAGAGGTTCAATTCCCGAAACGATTTTTGGGACTTCATTGGGCAGAACCCTCTCATACCACAAGATTTTTAGAAATTATTTGTGGTGAAAGTTCTGATGTCGCAAAGGGTGAATATTTATATGAAATTTCTCATCTATGGGGCAAGGAACCAACGCTAGTTAGAAAAGATATCAGAGGTTTCATTACCAATCGATTAATGTATGCGATGTATAGAGAAGCCTGTTACTTAGTAGAAAACGGTTATGCTTCTGTAGAAGATGTAGATAGAGCTTGCAGAAATAATCCAGGCTATTGGATGACCTTAGTAGGAGTATTTAGATGGATGGATTTAACGGGTGTATCTGCCTATCATACAGTAATGAAAGATTTATTACCCACCTTGAGTAATCAAACAACGATTCCAACATTAATTGATGATATTGTAAAGTCGGGAGGTAATGGTGTGATTAATGCAAATGGATTTTATACATATACTGAGGAAGAAGCTAAGCTTTGGGAAGAAACCTTTCAAGAATTTAGTTACGATATAAGAGCTTTAGCTTTAAAATATCCTGCCAATGTGGTAGAAGAAAAATTAAAGAAAAAATAAATTTAAATTATCTAGACAATTATAATATGTTTTTAATAGATGCACATTTAGATATTTCTACCAATGCGATAGAATGGAATCGAGATTATAGAATGACGGTAACCGATATCCGCAAATTGGAGGAAGGGATGACTGATAAAATTGATCGAGCAAAGGGAACAGTTTCTTTGCCAGAACTACGCAAAGCCAATATTGGTTTAGTAGTGGCTACTCAACTCGCTAGATTTAATCAAAACAATGGAAATTTACCCGGTGCTGGATGGAATTCTCCTCATCAAGCTTGGGCAATGTCTCAGGCTCAACTTGCTTGGTACCAAGCGATGGAGGCGGAAGGTGAAATGATTCAGATAAATAATCTTGATTCCCTCAACGAGCATATTAAAATTTGGATGGATGAAACAAAGCCTAATTCAGAAAAGCCGGTTGGTTATATTTTGAGTTTAGAAGGTGCAGATTCATTAATTAATTTATCCTACCTTGAAAAAGCTTATCAATATGGATTAAGAGCGATTGGCCCTGCACATTATAGCACTGGAAGATATTGTTCAGGCACAGGCACTACCGACGGATTCACTTCTATGGGAAAAGATTTACTGAGAGAAATGAGTGCATTGAATATAATTTTAGATGTAACTCATTTAACTGACAAAGGATTTGCAGAGGCAATGGATTTGTTTAATGGTCACTTATGGGCAAGTCACCACAACTGTAGAACTTTAGTACCTCACCAAAGACAGCTTGCTGATGATCAAATTAAAATTTTAATTGAAAGAAAGGCTGTCATCGGTGGATGTTTTGACGCTTGGATGATGAAACCAGATTTTACTCCTAGAAAAAGTAATCCAGCAGAATTTGAAATAAAAATTGAAACCATCATTAATCATTACGATCACATTTGTCAAATGGCTGGGAACTCACTTCATTGTGCTATTGGAAGTGATTTAGATGGCACTTATGGTACAGAGCAGTCCCCGATGGACTTAGACACGATTGGTGATTTACAAAATCTAGAAGGACTCTTACAAAAAAGAGGATATAATAAAGAAGATATCGAGAATATATTTTATAAAAATTGGTTGCGCTTTTTACAAAATGCTTGGGCTTAGAAAATTTATTGGCAGTCTTAAATGCAACTATAAAAATTTAAATTATTCATAAAAAAATTTCATGAAAAAATATATTCATTTAATTGCAAGCAGTATAATTATTTTTTTCAATCCTACTCAAGGATATAGCCAATTGAAATTCAGACAGCAGATGATTGCAGCAGAGAGTCCTGAATCAGTCGGTGTATTTGATGTGAATGGAGATAAGGTGTTAGATATTGTATCGGGTAGCTACTGGTATGAAGGACCCTTGTATTTAAATAGACACTTAATTACACAGTTAGATCATATCAATGAATACCATGATGATTTTTCAACCATTCCTATTGATGTAAATGGAGATGGCAAAATGGATTATGTTACAGGCGGTTGGTTTGGAAAAACTTTAATTTGGCGCGAAAATCCAGGAAATGATAAAGAATGGAAATCTCATAATATTGCAGAAACGGGAAATATAGAAACCACCCGCTCATGGGATGTAGATGGAGATGGTATCAACGAAATCGTTCCTAATACTCCAGGCAATCCATTAATATATTATAGCCTTAAACGAGAAAATAATAAATCAACCGGTGAATTTATTACTACAAAAGTTGCAGAAAAACAAGGTCATGGTTTAGGATTTGGTGACATAAATGGTGATGGTCGTGGTGATTTTATTGTTACCAATGGCTGGATAGAAGCACCAATTGACAGAGTGAATCAACCATGGAAAATGCATACTGATTTTAAATTGAATGATGATGGCAGTGTACCAATTATAGTAGCAGATGTTAATTCAGATGGACTAAATGATTTAATTGTAGGTCATGGTCATTCCTACGGACTCGATTGGTATGAGCAAAAGAAAAATGGAAAGAATAGCCAATTCATCAAACATCCTATCGATCCTTTTCATTCGCAGTATCATACTATGGAATGGGTTGACATTGACAACGATGGTAAAATGGAGCTGATTACAGGTAAGCGTTACCGTGCGCACAATTCAGGAGACCCTGGATTTAATGATCCGTTAGAACTTTCCTATTTCAAATGGAATGGAGAATCATTTACAAAAAATGTAATCAGCTATGGAGAATTTGGAAAGGGAAAAGGTACTGGAATATATTTTTCTGTTGCAGATCTTCGTAACACAGGTAAAAAAGACATTATCCTTGCAGGTAAAGATGGACTTTACATATTCTTTAATGAATAGTTTTTCAATTTTATAAAATAAAAAATAATTACAAGGCATAGATATGAATCAACCCTGGCTTTTGAAGGCTGAAAATATATCCAAGTCCTTTCCAGGAGTGAAGGCCCTTGACAAAGTAAATCTCACCATCGAGGGAGGTAAGGTGCATACCATCATTGGAGAAAATGGTGCGGGAAAATCTACCTTAATGAAAATTCTAATGGGCATCCTCTTGCCTGATGAAGGAGAAATTTTGTACAAAGGTGTAAAGGTTAAGTTCATGTCCGTTCAGGAAGCAATTAAAACAGGGATTTCCATGATCCATCAAGAGCTACTGCCTTTTCCTGAATTAAGCATTGCTGAAAATATTTTTATGGGAAATGAACCAACTTCAAGAATACCAGGTTGGATCAATAAAAGAGAGATGAATAAAAATGCAGCTTTGCTAATGGATAAGTTAGGAGCAAAAGTTGACGTGACTAGAGCGATGAAGGAACTTAGTATTGCTGAAATGCAGATGGTAGAAATTGCAAAAGCAATTTCTAATCAATCTGAGGTTATCATTATGGATGAACCCACTTCTGCATTATCTAATAGAGAAATAGCTATTTTATTCAGCATTATTGAAGAATTAAAACAACAAGGAATCGCCATTATTTATATCTCACACAAAATGGATGAAATTTTTAAAATTTCTGATACCATTACAGTAATGAGAGATGGAAAACACATTACTACCTGTGCAATCACTGCGATAGATCAGAAAAAATTAATTTCTTTGATAGTAGGAAGAGAAATCAATTCGATTTTTGATAAAAAAGAAAATACTCCAGGAGAAATAATCTTATCAGTCACTGAATTAACAGGTGAAAAATTTAAAGACATCAATTTTAATCTAAGAAGAGGTGAAATTTTAGGTATTGCTGGTTTAATGGGGTCTGGCAGAACAGAAATAGTCAATTCAATTTATGGTTTAGAGAAAATAGTGAAAGGCGATATTTTTATAAATGGAAAGAAAGTGAAAATCCGTTCACCGAAAGACGCAATAAAAAATAGCATAGGACTAGTAAGTGAAGATCGAAAAAAATATGGACTGGTTCTCGGCTCGTCAGTAAAACACAATATCTCTCTTTCAAGTTTAGAAAAATGCAAAAATGGATTATTTCTTAACCTAAAGGAAGAAAATGAAATAACCAATGTGCAAATAAATAAGCTCAATATTAAAACCTCTTCTAGCGATCAATTAGCTAATTATTTAAGTGGTGGAAATCAGCAGAAAATCGTTATTGCAAAAGTTTTATTGAACGATGCAGATATTATTATATTTGACGAACCTACTAGAGGTATAGACATTGGAGCTAAATCAGAAATTTATAAACTGATGAACCAACTTACCAATGAAGGAAAAGCGCTTATCGTAATCTCATCAGAACTTCCAGAGATCATGGGATTAAGTGACAGAATATTGGTAATTCGAAAAGGTGAAATTAAAGCTGAATTAAGTCAAGCGGAAGCAACACAGGAATTAATTATGAAACATGCGATGGCCTAGTATAAAATGAAAAGTTTATGAATTTTAAAAATCTTTTACCTCCCAGACTCCCAGCTGACCATTCACCAGCAATAGCAATACAGTTTAAAAAATACGGGATATTTATTGCCTTCGTGTTGATATGTATCTTATTAACAATTGCTACGCCTAATTTTTTGACTCTACAAAATATAGTGATGGTACTGCGACAAATTTCTATCAATGGCATTCTAGCTATTGGAGTCACCTTCGTAATTATTTCAGGAGGCATTGACTTATCATTAGGTTCAGTAGTTGCACTATCAGGTGTAGCTGCAGCAAGCTTCGCTCATCCAGGCACCTACGGCCTTTTCGTTCCTTTATTAGTTGGTCTGTTAATTGGAGTAACGATTGGTACAGTCAATGGATTAATAATTACTAAAGGAAAAGTCGCTGC
>CANCRO010000074.1 GCA_947380605.1 Chitinophagaceae bacterium | reverse complement strand
CAACGATAACTATTAGGAGCGTCATAAGAAAAATTTGTTAACCAGCTAATTCGGTTATGCGTATTTAACAATAATAGATTCTATCACATTGGCTGCATCTTCACATTTGTCTGTTACGATTTCCATTACTTGATAGATTTCCCTTTTTTTAATCACTTCCTTAGCATCTGGCTCTGTAGCAAATAGTCGCTCGATACTCATATCAAAAATGTCATCCGCTTGATTTTCTATACTGTTAATGGCCACTAATGCATCAGTAATTTGACGCATATTTTTCATATTGCGTAATTCAGTAACCGCTTTGTGAACTTGAACACAGCCAACAGCGATGAGTTCAGCCATTTTTTGAATCCCCATGTCATTAGGGTTTACCCGATAAAAATTGATCTTTTTTGCTGAAGAATAGATGTAATCGGCAATATCATCTAAGGCAGAAGCTAGGTAATGGATATCTTCTCTGTCAAAAGGAGTGATGAAATTTTTACCCAATTCAGTAAAAATATTGTGGGTTAAATCATCATTCACATGCTCCATGTCCTCTATTTCAGAAATTAGCTTAGCTCTTTTGTCAAAGTCAGGCTCATTAACCATTTCTTTTAACTTTTCCCCCATTGTTACCAACTCTTGTGCTACATTTTCAAATAACTGAAAAAATACCCGATCCTTGGGTAGAAATATTTTAAAAATTGAGTTAAGCCCTGCCATAATATATTTTTGTAGCAAAGGTTAAGGATTAGCAATAAAAAATGGGCTGTTTTACAATTGTTAATGATTTAGTAATACAAGCCTTTTGTAAAGAGACTATTTCTTTAATTTATCGTACCTCTTAAAAACTGAAAGACCTGTTTAAGTATTGCGCTCAATTTGTCAACAAAACCCACCTTTATATATTTTATTTAAATAATATGTTAAAAATATAAATGAAATTGATAAAATGTGCCTATTATTTAGAAATCCTATCGTTTATCACCAAATTATTAACATTTTTTCAAGTATCCTACCTATTCTCTTTACATTGGAAAACCAATAATTGTCAGTAGGACTTAGAAATTTTCAAAAATTTTAACAAATATTTTGTCATGAAAGCAGCAAATCGTTACTTTGAAGCGTCTTAATTATGAAATTGTTAATTATTTGACAAGAAATTATGATTTCTTTTTGTGAACTATTAACTTTTTTCTGTGTTTTTTTAGATGAAAAATCTTAACAAAAAAAAATTAAAAATGAGAAAAATTGTATCACTGCTTTCAATGTTGATGGTATTAAGTACATTAACATTTGCGCAAACCCGTTCAATTTCGGGAAAAGTGACTGATGCTAAGGGGAATCCTGTTCCTGCTGCATCAATCAAAAAATTAAAGGGCGAAGGAGCCGTTGCCGCCGATCAAAACGGTAATTTTAAAATTAATGTTAAGAACGGAGATGTTTTAGTGATTTCTTCTGTTAACTACGCAACTGCTAGAATTCCAGTAACTGCAAGCAATGCTTACACAGTTACTTTGGCTGAAAGCATCAGTGCAATGGATGAAGTGGTAGTAACTGCGGGTGGTATTAAATCTAAAAGAAAAGAGATTGGTACTGCTACAACAGTTATTCAAGCCGCTACATTAACTGCAGGTAAAGCTACTAACATAGCAAATGGTTTGCAAGGTAAAGTAGCAGGTTTTCAAATCAGTGGAACTGGTGGTGGTGTTAACCCAAGCTACCGTTTGATCCTTAGAGGTCAACGTTCTTTGACTGGTAATAACCAAGCCTTAGTTGTATTGGATAACGTGGTTGTTCCAAACTCTGTATTAGGTAACCTTAATCCAGAAGATGTTGAAAATGTGGTAGTATTGAATGGTTCTGGTGCGTCTGCATTATATGGTTCTCAAGCATCGAACGGTGCGGTAATCGTAACTACTAAAAAAGGAACTAGAGGAAAAACTTCTATTAATGTTTCTAATACTACTACTGCTGAAGAAGTGGCATTTTATCCAAAAATACAAACTTCATTCGGTGCGGGTGGTACTGCATATGGTTTAGATGCTAATGGTAATCCTTATCCTGATTATCTAGAAAACCAATCTTATGGTATGCGTTTTGACGGTAAAAAAAGACCGCTTGGACCAGCTTTAGAAGATGGTTCTCAAGATTCGTCTTACTATAAATTTTATCCTGGACATAATGATTTCTGGAATAAAGGTATCACCAACCAAACTGATTTCTCAGTTTCTAATGGTGATGAAAATTCTACCTTCTATCTATCAGGTCAATATGCTGATGTAACAGGTACTACTCCTGGTGATAAATATAATCGCGCTACATTGCGTGTAAACGGTACGCGTAAAATGGGTAGCAAGGTAATGGCTACTTATTCAACTGCGTATACTCAAAATAGATATGATATCACTACTGAAACAGGTTCTATGTATGGTAACATGCTGAACATGCCTTCTAACGTTGATATTACTAGATACAAAAACTGGCGCACTGATAAATTTGCTAACCCAATTGGATATTACAATCCTTGGTATGCAAATCCCTACTTTACTGCTGATAACAATCGTTCAAAACAACGTAACGATTATTTGACTGCAAATATCGAATTGAAATTTACGCCAATCGCTGGTTTAGATATCGTGGGTCGTCAAGGTATCGCAACTAGAAATGCTTCTAACAAAAATACAGTGGGAGCATTCAAATACACTGAATTCTCTAAACATACTGATGCAAGTTCTAAGTCAGACATTTCTGCTTCAGTAAGTGATGGATCTTCTTATTCTACTAACCTTTTGACTGACTTATTTGCTCAGTATCAAAAGAAAGTAAATAAATTCACTTTAAATTTTATTGGTGGAGCTCAATTGACTCAAAACCAATCAAAATATGTGAATGTATCTGCTAATGGATTAGTTGTACCAGGATTGTTTAACGTATCTAACGGGGTAGGAACTCCAGGAGCAAGTGAAAGCAATTATACTGCTCGTCAAGTAGGTACTTATGCTGATTTCCGTATTGGTTACAAAAACTATTTATTCTTACACGGTACTGGTAGAAATGACTGGGTTTCAGTTTTAGCTACTCAAAATCGTTCTTTCTTTTACCCATCTGCTGACGTTTCTTTCATAGCAACGGATGCTTTTGAAAGCATCAAGAGCAGTGGAAAAATTAGCCTCCTAAAATTTAGAGCAGGTGTTTCTAAAGTAGGTCAAGTAAACCTTAGTGGTGGAACTGACTTTGGTGCGTATTCTTTGGCTCCTACTTTTGGTGGTAGCGCTAATGGATTCCCTTATGGTGGTCTTGCTGGTTATACTGTAGGTAATTTATTGGTGTCTAATAATTTGAAACCAGAGATTACTAAAGCATACGAAGTAGGTTTTGATTTAAATATGTTCAATGATCGATTAACTTCTACTTGGACTTGGTTTAGTTCAAAAACAGATGACCAAACTGTTAACACAGCGGTTTCTACAACTACTGGATTTACAAGTCTTTTAACCAATACTGGACAAACTCAAAGTCAAGGTCTTGAAGCAACATTGCATTATGACCTTTTGAAAAACACAGATTGGAGTGTAACAGTAGGTGGTAACTACACTTACCTTGATAACAAGGTTAACTTCATTAGTGCTGATTTACCTAAGCTAGCTTTATCTAGTAATGGATCAGGAGCTTCTTATGCAGTTGCTGGAAAAGCATTCCCTGTAATTATGGGTTTTGATTATAAAAGAGATTTAAA
The DNA here is from genome assembly GCA_947380605.1 of Chitinophagaceae bacterium. Taxonomy (GTDB): domain Bacteria; phylum Bacteroidota; class Bacteroidia; order Chitinophagales; family Chitinophagaceae; genus Ferruginibacter. Next base: position 9,914 of record CANCRO010000074.1, on the reverse strand, counting down.
TGGTCACGTAATTGTTAGTGCCGTTACTGGTCTTCCTACTAAGGCAGATGCTATTTCTGTATTGGGTAACGCGACTGCAAAAAATCGTCTTGGTTTAGATGCTGCTGTTCGTTACAAACAATTCCGTTTATCAATATTATTTGAATACCGCGGTGGATATAAAATCTTTAACTCAATGGGTACAGAAATGGACTGGTCTGGAACTGGTTTAAGAACTGCAGCTTATGACAGACAAAGTTTTGTTTTCCCGAATTCAGTTTATTTAGATCCTGTTAAAGGAAGCTATGTAACTAATACAAGTGTAGCAATTGCTAATGGTAATGGTAATAATGGTTTCTGGACAGATGGAATTAACCGTGATGTTACTAGTAACTATGTAACTTCTGGAGATTTTTGGAAATTAAGAGAGGTTTCTCTTGCTTACGATGTGCCTACCAAAATATTTGGTAAAAGCAACGTGGTTAAAGGAATGACTGTTAGCGTTCAAGGAAGAAACTTATTCCTATGGTTAGCTAAAGACAATTTGTATACAGATCCTGAATATAGTTCAGCTGGTAACGATAATAATGGTATTGGTATTACTGGTTTAGGTTCTGCACCTCCATCACGTTTTTATGGAGCAAGTATTTCTTTTAAGTTCTAAAAATTTATAATAATAACATCAAATCATTTAATCTTAATACACTTCTTACGAATTGGTTAATGGTTTAAATGGAACAGGTAAACAAAAAACATTTAATTATGAAAAAATCAATCCTCGGAATTTTTATAGGAATATTGGTACTTGGACTAGGTACTTCCTGTAAAAAATACCTTGATGTAAATACGGATCCTAACAGAGCCTCTTCTGTTACTCCGGAATTAGTGTTGCCACAGGCAATTACCTATACTGCAGCCGTTTTGAACGGGTATAACAGTTATGGTGCTCAAACAGGTCTATATGCTGCCAATGCGGGCGGTTATGGCGGTTTCGGCGAATCTATCACCTATAATTATACCACTACTGGAACGGGTACATGGGGTTCTTCCTATGATAACTTAGAAGATTACCAGAACATTTTGAATAGTAGTGCTGGTAATAGTTTATATAGTTATTTCTCTGCTGCGGCAAGAGTTATGAAAGTATTAAATTTCCAATTATTGGTAGATACTTACAATGATGTACCTTATGTAGATGCATTGAAGGGGTCAAATAAGTTAAATCCTACTTATACTGCTGGTAATGTTATATATAAGGATTTAGCTAGTCAACTAGACACGGCGATTGCTGAAATTACCAAAGGTGCTGCTACTGCGGGAGTAACTCCATTAGGTAGTTCTGATCCTCTTTTTGCAGGTAATATGACTAAATGGAAGCAATTTGCTAATACACTTAAATTACGTATTATTTTACGTGGTAACGGTAAGGTTACTTTTGCTAATACTACTTTTACTGCGGATGGCTTCTTAACATCAGACGCTTTAATTAACCCTGGATTTACTAGAGATAATGGTAAACAAAATCCAGCTTGGAATACCTGGGCTTATGGATACACAGGAAGTGCTGCTAACAAAGCTTGGATGCCAAGTCAATTCATATTTGGTTTCTATGATGGACACTCAATTTATGATGCAGCAAGAGGAAGAGCTATTTATTATCAATATCCTTCAACTGGTATCAACCGTTTAGGTGTTGAAAGTAACAGTTTAGTATCAAGTCCTACAGGAAGTTTTTGGCACGCAAGTACCAATCGTGATGGTAAGGCTAACGGAAACAACTATGGTATATTAAAAGGACCTAACGCTGGATATCCTGTGTTATTAGCTGCAGAAAGCTATTTCTTGCAAGCAGAAGCTAGGTTAAATGGAATACTTACAACTGGAAGTACAACTGATGTACTTTTTGATAAAGGTATTACTGCAGCTTTCAATTATACTTATCAATTGCCTGATGGTTCTGTTGCGGTTAGTGTTGCTGATACAGTTGCGGCATACAAAACAAAGAACTTGAGCAATCCTCTAGTTGATTTTACTGCAGCAACATCTAATGCACAAAAGTTGGAAGCAATCATTACTCAGAAATTTATTGCACTTAATTTCGTTGAAAGTTATGAAGGATGGAATGAGTACCGTCGTACTAAATATCCTTCAATTGTTGCAGGTGGAGATGGTTACAAAACATTTGCTTCCTCAGTGTCAGAAAGTACTCGTCCAGATAAATTACCAACAAGGGTAATGTATCCTGTTTCAGAAGGAACTTACAATGGAGCTAATGTGCCAAAGAATATAACTCCTTTTACTTCTTTGATTTTCTGGGCTCAATAGTTAAAAAATAAAAACCAACAACATGAAAGAAATTAAAATAAAAAAACTATTTGCGTTTTTGATGGTTGCGATGACAATGTCATCCTGCCTAAAAGAAGGGGCTAAAAATATAGATACCGATAATCCTACCGGCTCAATTGTAACCTTACAATTTATTGAAAACGGAAGTGGAAGTACGATCAATTCTGGTATGCAATATTTTAGTGGCGGTGCATTAACTTATCCTGGTTCTGATGTATCAGATACGGCTACTTACAATGTTAATTTGGCTGGTCCAACTACCTTGAATAAGGATATAACAGTTACGGTGGGTGTTGATGCTACTAAGGTATTAGATAACATCAAAGGTGATCAAATTGATTATTCTTTAATGCCGGATTCTTTGTACAAGTTTATAAGTAAAACAGCTACTATTAAAGCTGGCCAAAGAATTGCAACGCTTAAAATTGTATTCTACCCTTCTAAAATTGATGTAACTAAGAGTTACTGTTTACCAGTGGTAATTAAAGATGCTTCTGGAACAACTATTAGTGGTAATTTCGGTACCATCTATTATCATGTAATTGGTAATCCAATTGCTGGTGCATATCATTGGGATTTTATTAGAAGAAACAACCAGGCAGGTACTGGTGGTCCTGCAGGTGGAAGCTTTAGCGGTGAGATGACTGTTTTCTCTCCTGTTAATCCTACTTCAATTAAAACGCCTACTGGTTATTATGTACAACCTAATTACTTAATTAGTTTTAAAAATACAGGTGGTGTTTTATCTAATTTCGTAGCAAAAATTGCTCCAGACGAAATTGAAGGTGCTTTTACTAACAATGGTATTACAGTAGTTACCCAGCCTATTATTACAGTTTCTTCAGATTACAAAAGCTTTACCATTAACTATGTAGTGTATAATGGATCTGCGTATAGAAATTGTTGGGATTATTATACCAAGTAACTTCTTTTGTATGGGTTATGCCTAATACAAGAAACTAATTCATATTTTTAAAAAGGGCTACAGCAATGTAGCCCTTTTTAAATTTAAAATGCTTTCACTGAAAGTTTAACTATTCTTTCCAAAATTGATACTTACTTTAGCAGGTAGAGATTCAGGTTTTCTGTAATTTTCATTGTATAATCTTTTTTACCAGGGCCGCTATTAAATTATCATCATGCAAAAAAATAATCTACTTAAAACTGCTATCATTATTGTATTACTTTTCTGTATTCCATTATTCAATTTTGCCCAGACTGCTTCCGATACTTCCATCAGACGACAGTCGATGATTTTTGAACAGTTTGTAGAGGGCAAAGTTCTTTTAAAATCAGGCGCTATAAGTGAAGCGCCATTAAATTATCTCTCCACGGATCAATCCATTTTGTTCACAAAGGAAGGTGTCATGTATACCCTAACTGAATTGAATAGTATTGACACCATTTATATTTCAGGTAGGAGATTTGTGCCGATCAATAACTTGGTTTATGAAGTAGTTTATGATAGTGGTAAGGTAGCACTGGTGGTGACTTATAACAGTAGGTTAAAGCCTCTTATTGCTACAGTTGATCATACTGGCTCATCCAAACAGAGTATTAATGTAGTGAGTAATACGGTATCAGATGTTTATTTAACGAGATTATATAAGGGTAATTATGCCGTTGAAATAGTAAAACATTATTGGTTAAAAAATTACACTAAAGTTAGTCGGGCTAATCGTTTAAAGGATTTCCTCAATACATTTAAAGAGAGCTCACATCCTGCAATTATCAATTTTGAAAAAACAAATCATATCAATTATTCAGTTGAATCAGACATGATTAAATTATTGAAATTTTGTAATAGTAATTAGTTGACTCTTAAATAGTCGTAAGCCCTCATTCTATGGAGCTTTTGATCAAAATAAATCAATAAATAACTTCTAGAAAGTCAGTCAAATGATCAATAACCTTGCAATTCGTCTTGCTTTTTTGTAAAATAAAATTTAGGTATTTAGATCTGAAATTCCTTTGGGAATAGAGTGCTGTTACTTTTTTTTCTTGATAAAAAAAAGTAACAAAAAAAATCAATCCGCCGCGGCGGATGAAATATTAAATATCAGCCTAAAATCAAGGAACTCGCCGGCAGAGTGTGTTGCTTTAAATAGCCGGCCGGCTCAGACAGCCTTGATTTTTTAACGTCTGATATTTAATATTTCTAGCACTTTTTATTCGAGTGCGTTCTGTAAATATCATTTCTAATTTTCTAACACGGCTTTTTTAGGGTAGACTATTAAATGTATAGGTTTTTAAATATTGATTTTATCGATAATTAATACCCTCGGTAACAATTCCTTAACCCACAAGTAACCTTTCCGTAACATTCTCTTGGCTTTCTCTTAACATTGAAGGATTCTCTTTGCATAAATATTTACCGCATGAGATTCCTTGGACTAGTTGCCCTTTTTATTACGCTTTCTTTTAATTCCTTTTCTCAAAAAGCAAAAATTGAAGGTAAAGTAACCGATGCTAAATCTGGAACAAATTTATCTGGTGTTACAGTTTCAGTAGATGGTGAATCTGCTAAAACATCTACCAATACCGATGGTTATTTTCAACTAAACTTAACGGCAGGAAAAAAGTACACGATTAAATTATCCTCAATAGGCTTCTCTACTAAGGAAGTAAACGAAGTGGAAGTAAAGGCTAATGAAATTACTCACTTAGATATCACCCTTGATGGAGCTTCCAAAACTGAAGCTAGTGTGGTAATTAAGTCATCTGCAAGGAAAGAATCAACAGCTGCATTAATAGCCTACCAAAAAAATACTCCAGTAGTTGCTCAGGTAATTAGTGCGGAGGCAATCAGAAGATCACCCGATAAAAATACAGGCGAAGTTTTAAAAAGAGTACCCGGTTTATCTATTCAAGAAGGTAAATACTTAGTAGTAAGAGGTTTGGCTGATCGTTATAATCAAGCGATGCTAAATGGTGTATTAATGGGCACTACTGAACCAGATAGAAAGACTTTCTCATTTGATATTTTTCCCTCTTCAATAATCGATAATATCATTATCAACAAGGCTTTCGTACCTGAAATGTCTGGCGAGTGGGCTGGTGGTTTGATTCAAGTAAATACGAACGACGTTCCTTCTAAGAATTTTGCTGATATCAGTGTTGGTACTGGTTTTAATACTCAAACCATTGGGAAAGATTTTTACAAATATAAAGGAGGCAGTTTAGACATTTTTGGAGTAGATGATGGAAAAAGGGAGTTGCCTGCAGGGTTTCCACTAAAATCAGATTTTAACGAATTGACCCAAGCTCAAAAAACGGTGTATGCTAAAAACTTTGAAAACGTTTGGACAACTTATAAAACTAAAAATAACAATATTAATTTATTAAGCAGAAACTTCAAATTCTCAAGTGGTTTTACTAGTAATCTTGGAAAAAGGAATAAACTTTCAGGTGTATTCGCAGTAAACTATAACCTTACACCAAAGACAACGCAATTTGAAAACAGAATATTCTCTATTTCTAATAATATAGCTAGTACCAATTTTGATTATAACAATACTAAATATGCGCAAGATGTTCTTATCGGAGTATTGGGAAATGTAACGCTACAATTAGGAAATAATAGCAAAATTGCCATTAAAAATATTTTAAATGTAAATACTACCAATTATTCAACTTTAAGAACGGGTAAAGATTTTGAAAGTAATTCAATTATTGGTGATAATATTAGGGCCTCAGAGCTTGCCTTTAAAGCGAATACTTTTTTCAATACCCAAATTTCTGGAGATCATTCACTAGTAAAGGCAAAAGCTAAAATTCATTGGTTTGGAAGTTTTCAAATTTTGGATCAATATATTCCTGATCAAAGACGTATTCAGTTTAATCAGGATGATCCAGCGGTTGCTAGTTCGCCTTACTCAATGCTAGTAAGTTCTTCTAAATCATCACAAAAAAGTGGAAGTCGTTACTATGGTTTTTTAAATGATTACAATTACACAACTGGTGGTGATATTAGCAAACAGTTTGTGGTAAACAATCAAACTCAAACGATCAAGGGTGGATATTTCTTTCAAGTAAAGGATAGGTTATTTGATTCAAGACCATTTGCTATTTACATGCCAATAGATAATCCTTCTTTAAAACATTTAAATGAATGGACAATATTTAATCAAGAAAATTTCGGAAATGGTATAGACAATAAATTTGCCTTTAATGAAATATCTGATGCACGTTACCGTTATTTGGCCAACTCAATATTAAACGCAGGGTTTCTACAATTTGATAATCAGCTAGCTAATAATAAGGTAAGGGTTGTATGGGGAGTGAGAGTAGAAGATTATGATCAAATCATTGGAAGTGTTAAACAATCAGATGCTAGACATTTGCATATACAAAAAAGAGATTATTTACCAGGAGTTAACTTGTCTTTCAAATTAAATAATCAAACTAATTTTAGAGTATCAGGATCTCAAACGGTTATTCGTCCTGAATTTAGAGAGTTGAGTTCTTTCTCCTTCTTTGATTTTGATTTAGGGGCTACCGTAACTGGAAATCCAAAGCTTGAAAGGACAAAGGTTAATAACTTGGATTTAAGATATGAACTTTATCCAAGAGCAGGTGAGTTGTTTACGGTGGGTGCTTTTTATAAATATTTTCAATCACCTACTGAATTGTATTTTAATAACACGGGTGCTGGAAGTTCAGGTACATTCAATTATATCTCTCCTGATCATGCTAAAAGTTATGGAGGGGAGCTTGATTTTAGAAAGAAACTTGATTTTAATACATCCCTTCAAAATTTCACCGTACATGGTAATCTAGCTTATATCTACAACCGTGTAGCAGATTTAGACAGACCAATGCAAGGCCAGAGTCCTTACCTAGTTAACCTAGGTTTACAATACGATATTGAAAAAACAGGCTTTTCATCCACTCTTTTATTCAATCAAATTGGCAGAAGGATTTATTATGTAGGAGGAAGTGATATTCCACCAGTTTGGGAAGCACCTCGTGCTTTACTAGATCTTCAATTTGCTAAAAAAGTAATGAAAACAAGGGGAGAGATTAAATTAAATATTGCTGACCTTTTCAATCAGAGAGCAAATTTTTATCATGATTTGAATAACAATGGAAAATTTGACTCAAATATAGATGCCTTGGCCATTACTCGTAAATATGGAACAAACGTTAGTATAAGTTTTGGATATAAATTAAAATAGCACAAACTCAAATAAACAATTCTTTAAAAAAAACAGCATGAAAAAAGCATTTATTCTTATTGCGATCATTGGAGCAATAGTATCAAGTTGTCGTAAAATTGAAGTGGACGGACCAACCACTACGACAGTTAATAACTATACTGTAAAAACAGACTCAGTAGTAGTTAACCCAATTTTAGAAGGCAGGATTATTCAAAATCTTACTTTAAAGGCAGGATACACTTATAAATTGAGAGGTTTGGTGTATGTTACCAATGGTGCAATCTTGACTATTGAGCCAGGAACTAAAATTGTAGGTGAATTGAATAAAAACGGCGCTTTGATTATTACTCGTGGCGCTAAAATAATCGCTAATGGTACTGTTGATAAACCAATTGTATTTACTTCAGAAGCTGCTACTCCTCAAAGAGGGGATTGGGCTGGTGTGGTTTTGTTAGGACAAGCGCCTAATAATTCATCTTTTAATGGTGTAGATGGTATTGGAGAAATTGAAGGTGGTGTTAACAACTCTGATGGATTAGGTTTATATGGTTTAGGAGCTACTTCTAACCTAGCAGATAATAGTGGTGTTCTACGTTATGTACGTATTGAATATGCTGGATATGCATTTTTACCTGATAAAGAAATTAATGGTTTAACATTTGGTGGTGTAGGTAACCAAACGGTTGTTGATTATGTGCAAGTTTCTTATGCGAATGATGATAGCTTTGAGTGGTTTGGTGGTTCTGTAAACTGTAAACACCTTATTTCATTCAGAACTTTGGATGATGATTTTGATACGGACAATGGGTATAATGGTAAGGTTCAGTTTGGTATTTCATTAAGAGATTCTGCTATTGCTGATATCTCAAAAAGTGAAGCTTTTGAGTCTGACAATGATGCTAACGGATCTGATAGAAAAACTTTCTTACCATCGATCGCTGTTAGTGCTAACAATTTAGTAGCTATTGCTCCAGTAAAAACTTCTGCAGTATTTAGTAATATGACGGTAATGGGACCAAAAGTAACTTCAACTTCTGTTGGAAATAGTTTATTCCTTTGTGCAGCTCAAATTCGTAGAAATAGTGAAATTAGTATCTTTAATTCTTTGATTTTAGGTTGGGGCGAAGGTGCTGTAAAAGGTTTATTAATTGATGCAAGTAAAGGAACACCAACTGATTTGAATCTTGCACCAACTGGAGGTTTAAATTTTGCGAATAACATTATTGCAGGTAATACTGCCAATGCAGTTACCTACTCAGCAAGCACAACTGCTGCTACTGGTGGAACTGCAGCTAGCATGTTAGCTTGGGTAAACACTGCATCTTATGCAAACACGATCACTGCAAACAATACAGATGTAGGCTTAGTAGCACCTTTTAACTATTCAGCACCTGATTTTAACCCTAGCACTTCTAGTTCAATTGCTGCTACTGGAGCATCTTTTAGCAACAGTAAGTTGACAACTAAGACTGCCGGTTTGGATGATTTTACTGCAGTAACTTACAAAGGGGCTTGTGCAGTAGGTGATACTTGGTGGAAGACTTGGACTAAATTCTAATTTCAATAGTAATATTTTTTCAAAAGCTGCCGTTTTATTATGGCAGCTTTTTTTTATTTTTAAGGTAAAATTTTATAGTAATGAGGTTTATTTTTCTCAATGTCATTTTGGTTATTTTTTTTACTTCTTGTAGTCAGCAAGAGAATAACAAAGAAAAAAGTAAAAACCAACAGGAGGAGGTCGTTAACACTTCAATTGCTGATTCCCTTACTATGTCCAATCATCTAAAAGCTTTCGGTATGCTGGAACAGTTTTTTGATAATGCCAATTATCAGGTCATTAAAGCTAAGGATACGAATTATTTTTATTTTAGTAGAACTGCTGACTTTTTGATACAAGTCCATCAGTATAAAATTATTAAAGGGGATTCCGCTTCTTTAAAAATCGATTCTATTCAATTGGCTGAAGACGGTAAACTTGTTCAATGGAAATTTGTAGATCAAAAGCTTAATTTGATTAGTGCTTCAGACTCATCTATTCATTGGAGGTCAAGTAATTTGGATAGTACAAATTTTACGCTTAAAAAGATGAATAAGAAAGACTTTCAATTAGTTGAACCTAAAAACAGTACCACTACTTTTACTCAAACTATTACCCTAAGCTCATTTTTGGTGAGAAGTTTTTATGATTATAAACACGGGACTAGGTATGCTTTTGATACTGCCAACTTTACGAAAAAGAGGGGCAAAATCAAACCGCTTTTCTAATGAGTTGATTTATTAACTATATGTTAATATAAATAGTATATAAAATTTCTATTTAAAATCTAATTTTAATTTCCTTAAGCAATAAGCATTTATTCAAGTGCTTACCTCCCACCCATTATTCTTATTAGGGTGGTTTTTTTTGTCCGGTTTTCAAGGTTATTTATC
>CANCRO010000073.1 GCA_947380605.1 Chitinophagaceae bacterium | reverse complement strand
ATAAAATAAAGTTAGGGCTGCCGCAGTCATAATAATTAAAGCTGTGAATCCAAGGATATTGGATATTTTTCCATTGGTAAATTCTCCCATAATTTTTTTATTGTTGGAGATGTGTAAAATGATCGCTATTAATACAGGAGCAGTAATGCCATACAAAATGGCGGTATATATTAATGCTTTCACAGGTGAAATGCCAATATAATTGAGTGATAAACCTAAAATCAGTGAAATGGCAATGATGATATAAAATGCTTTGGCTTCATGAAATTTTTTATCTAAGCCTTGCTCCCAACCAAAAGTTTCTGCGAAGATGTAAGAAAGTGATCCGCTTAAAACAGGAATAGCAATAAAGCCTGTACCGATAACTCCAATGGCAAAAAGAAGGTAGGCTAAGTTTCCTGCCAAAGGCTTTAATGCCATTGCCGCTTGTTCTACTGTATCAATCTGGTGAATACCACTATTGAATAAAACTGTCCCCGTAGTTAAGATGATGAAAAACATCACGAGTCCTGAAAAAGACATTCCAAAATCTACATCCTGTTGCATGTCCTTGATTATTTTTTTGTTTACCACTAGATGAATTTTTGAGTGATTCATTTCTTCTACCTCCATACTAGCTTGCCAAAAGAAAAGATAGGGTGAAATGGTAGTGCCTAAAATACCAACGAGTATACTTATAAATTCTTTATTAAATTGTATGGATGGAATAAATGTAGAAGAAAGTATTTTTAAAAAATCTTGTTTGTATAAGAAAGGGACAATTAAATAAACGAGTAAAGCAATGCAAAGGTATTTAAGCGTTGAGGCGATTTTTTGATAGGGTAAATAAATAATTAATGCAAGAAGAAGGAGAGTAAATACTACACTAAAGTAGGTGGCATCGATGGAAGGGAAAAGTAAATTTCCAACAGCGCCCATTCCTGCAATATCGGCACCAATATTTAGGATGATAGCTGGAAAACTAAATAGCAGCATGAGGTATAGTACTGGCCTTGGATAATTTTTTTTCAAAGTCCCTGTTAGTCCATTGGAAGTGACTATGCCTATTCTTGCACACATTTGCTGAATGGATGCCATCAAAGGAAAAGCTATCAATGCAGTCCATAGAGTGGAAAGGCCAAAGGCTGCTCCAGCTTGAGAGTAGGTGGCAATACCAGAGGGATCGTCATCACTTGCGCCTGTTACCAAACCTGGACCAAGGATTTTCCAAAAGCGGGTGAGTCTGCCAGCAGTATTTTTTTTGATTTCCATTGAATAAGCTTTTGGTTTATGCAATTAGTTTAGCTGTAAATAAATACATTCATACAAGAGGACTAGCGTGCAGGAAATGCTTGTTTATAGCTTTCTAGTGATCTCTTTTGTAATTTTCCAATATTAAGCAATATCAAGTAAAGTATTTGCTAAAGTTTACTTACCATTTTTAATAGTAATCAAAAATGAAAACCCTACTGATATTAAGTAGTTACAAATAAATGAGTAGTCATAAAAAAAATCCCATCTTAAAAAAGATGGGATTTGAAAATCATTTTAGAAAAGAAATTAAGCAACTGCTTTGTTAACCAAAGAAGCAGCTTCGCTTAGCAAAATGGCACTTTGTACTTTCAGTCCACTTTCATCTATTAATTTCTTAGCTACATCTGCATTGGTTCCTTGTAAGCGGACAATGATTGGAATTTCGATATTACCAATAGATTGGTAAGCATCTATAACTCCCTGTGCTACACGGTCACACCTTACAATACCCCCGAATATATTAATTAAGATTGCTTTTACTTTTGGATCTTTTAAAATGATTCGGAAACCTGCTTCTACTGTTTGAGCATTAGCTGTTCCGCCAACATCTAAAAAGTTAGCCGGCTCACCTCCACTTAGTTTAATCATATCCATGGTAGCCATAGCAAGTCCAGCTCCATTCACCATACAACCTACATTGCCATCTAATTTTACAAAATTCAAGTTGAATTTTCCTGCTTCTACTTCTGTAGGATCTTCTTCTGTTATATCGCGAAGTGAAGCGATGTCTGGATGACGCATAATTGCATTGTCATCTATATTCATTTTACAATCCACCGCAATGATCTTATCGTCACTTGTTTTAAATAACGGATTAATTTCTAACATTCCGCAATCTAATCCAACATAAGCATTGTATAGGTTGGTTACAAATTTTACACAATTTTTAAATGCCTCTCCGCTTAAACCAAGGTTGAAGGCTATTTTGCGTGCTTGAAATCCTTGTAATAATCCACCTGGATGTATCCATTCTTTAAATATTTTTTCAGGTGTATCGTGGGCAACATCTTCAATATTCATTCCACCTTCTGTACTGTACATTACCACATTTTGTCCCTTTGAGCGATCTAGTAAAATGGATAAATAAAATTCTTTCACTGGGCTAGCGCCATCATAATATACATCTTGTGCAACTAAAACTTTATTTACCAACTTTCCAGCAGGGCCAGTTTGAATGGTTACCAGCGTACCTCCAATAATTTTCTGTGCAATTTCTTTTACAGCATCTGCGTTTTTACCTACCGCTACTCCGCGTTGCTCTGTTCCAATAATAGTGCCTTTTCCTCTTCCACCTGCATGTATTTGAGCTTTTACAACTGCAAATTTACTTCCATACTGTGAGTGGATTTGTCTGTAGGCTTCTTCTGCTTCGGTAGCAGTATTACAGGCAATACCTTCCTGTACTGGTACATTGTATTTTTTTAATAGCTCCTTTGCTTGATATTCGTGAAGATTCATGTAGAAAAAGTTTTGGCGAAGATATGAAACTATGTGCCAAAAAATTAGTCATTGACTATTATAAGTAGTACAATTTAGCTACTTTATATAAATAATAAAATTAATACGAAAGTGATTTGTGATCTGTCTGCTCCTAGGTTGGGCGTATTATTGATGTTGAACAATCCAACCAAGCTTTATTTTATCAATATTTTAATTCATCCTTGGGTATAGTTTAGTTTCTTTGCACAAAGTATTTTACCATTAAAATAGGTACTACTAATTTTATAAAATCTAAAGGTAGATTTTATAAAAAATGACTTTTAATTTTATTTAAAATATATGGTAACTAAAATTCAAGCTGCAGTTCATTTCATCCGAAGCATTTATTCAGAAAATCCTACAGTAGGGATTGTCTTAGGTAGTGGTTTAGGAAGTTTTACTGCTCAGATGAAGATAGAAAAAGAAATTCCTTATGCGGATATTCCCCATTTTCCGGTAAGTACTGTAGAGGGGCATAGTGGTAAAATGATTTTTGGTGAGCTGGGAGGAAAAAAAGTGATAGCAATGGCTGGCCGCTTTCATTATTATGAAGGCTACACAGTTGAAGAGGTAGTCTTTCCTATTCGGGTGATGAAATTTTTAGGCATTCAAACCTTGCTGCTAAGTAATGCAGCAGGTGGAATGAATATTGATTATACAGTAGGAGATTTAATGGTTATCAAGGATCATATTAGTTTTTTCACTCCTAATCCATTGATTGGAAAAAATGTAGATGAATGGGGGCCAAGATTCCCTGATATGAGTGAGCCTTATAGTAAAAAATTAATTGCTGCTGCTAAATCAATTGCAAAAGAGAAGGGGATCGATTTAAAAGAAGGCGTTTATTGTGGCGTGACAGGTCCAACTTTTGAAACTCGAGCAGAGTATAAGTTCTTACATGTAATTGGGGGAGATGCAGTGGGTATGAGTACGGTGCAAGAAGTAATTGTGGCAGTGCATATGGGAATGACAGTATTTGCAATTAGTGTGATTACAGATTTAGGAATTAGAGAGGAAGAAAATATTATTACTCATGCAGAAGTGTTGGAAGCAGCGAGTAAAGCAGAGCCAAAATTGACCTACCTTTTCAAAGAATTAATTGCTCAATTATAATCAATGTTTAAAATTGTAGCTACTTTATTTTTTTTGGTGCTGATGCAATCAGCACTTCCGCAAATTCCTGGAGCATTAAGTAGGGGAATGTTTGGTGGAGGAAATAAATCCTCTGCTTCAAAGGCAGGTGTTAGCGATACGAGTTCTAAAAATTCTACCCTTGGATTTGAACATAGAGATGATGCGAAAGATTCTATCTCTATTGGTTTTAAATTTCTAGATTCTATACGTAATAACAAATTAGATTCCTCCATTAATGATTTTTATAATTATTTTATAGTACCTGCTGCTCAGCAGTACCTAGGCAATAATGGTTCACCAGGGTATTCATTAATTTATACACCTTTACTGAAACCAGGATGGGATGCAGGTTTTCATGCCTTCGATGCCTATCGGCTTACATTGGAGAATACTCGCTTTTTTAAAACTAACAAGCCATTTACTCAGATGGGGTATCAGCTTGCATCAGGAAAGGAACAAATGATTAAGATTTTGCACACTCAAAATCCTAAGCCCAATTTAAATTTTGGATTTGAATATCGCCTTATTTCAGCACCTGGTTTTTTTGTAACTCAAAATACCAATCTTAATAATTATAGACTTTTTAGTAATTATCAGGGTAAGCGTAAGCGTTATGCTGCTTTTTTCACTTTGTTAGCAAATACATTTAAAGTGTCAGAAAATGGGGGGATGAAAAATGATAGTCTTCTTGACGATAAAGATTTCTCCAAGCGATTTACCATTCCAGTTAATTTAGGAGGAGATGCTACTATTCAGCCCAATCCATTTAAATCTTCAGTTAGTACCGGTAATGTTTATAAAGATGCCACTTTTTTTGTTAGACAAACTTATGATATTGGAAAAAAAGATTCGGTAGAAGTGAATGACTCTACTACCGAATATATATTTTATCCTAAGCTTCGTTTTCAACATAGCTTCAGCTATAATTCTTATAGCTACCAATTTAAGGATATTGTCGCTGATTCGTCTATTTATCAACAATGGTATGATACTACTTTAAGGAAGAAAAAGGACACCTTGATGGTAATAGATCAATGGAAAATAGTAACCAATGACTTTTCTTTGATTCAATTTCCCGATACAAAAAATGCAGCTCAATTTTTATTAGCAGGAGCTAGACTAGAAAATTTGAAGGGTATTTTTCCTGGAGGAGATAAAAATTTTTACAATATTGTTTTGCATGGTGAATATCGAAATAAAACTCGAAATAGATTATGGGATATTCTTGCGAAGGGAGAATTTTATCTCAATGGTATAAATAGCGGAGACTATTCAGCTTTCGCATCGCTTAGTAGAACGCTGAATAAAAAGCTAGGAAGTGTTCGACTTCTTTTTAATAATGTGAATAGAAGTCCTTCATTTTTATATACAGGTTATTCATCTTTTAATTTTGGTAATGGGGGGGATTATAAAAAGGAAAATACTACCGTGCTAAAGGCTTCTGCTGAAAATCCTTATTTCAATATCTCTTTTACAAATTATTTATTGACCAATTATCTCTATTTTACCGATTATTTCCATACCGCTCAATATGATCGGTTGATTAATTTAATGCAAGCAACGGTATCAAAAAAAATACCACTTAGTAGAAGGTGGAATTGGTATACTGAAATTACCCTACAACAAACCGATGGAGCCGCTCCTATAAAAGTACCTTTTGTGTTTACTAGAAATCGATTAGCCTATGAAGGGGTGTTTTATAAAAATCTAAATTTAAGTGCAGGTATCGATTTCCGTTATTATACTTCTTATAACGCTTATAATTATTCACCGGTAATGGGTCAGTTTGTGAGGCAAGACACTGTTGCGACAAAAAACCGTCCAGACGTAAGTGGTTTTCTTCATTTTAGAATTAAATCATTTACAGCCTATCTACGGTTAGAAAATTTAAATGCGATTGACTTTTCTAATGGATTTGGTTTTACAAAAAATAACTTTGCAGCTCCACATTATGTCTATCAAGGCCTAATTTTTCGTTTTGGAATTCTTTGGAATTTTGTCAACTAATTTCGGTTCGTTTATTTAGTATTCAATCATATTGGGGATAGCTTTACTGAATGAATTTAGCTAAGCTATTCTGCAAAAAGAATAAGAAAATAAGTTATAACTTGTATTGAAATGAAAAAAATCATCCTTTGGATAACCTCTCTATTCAAAAAAAATGTTGTCAATGAAATTTATTTTTGTAGTTATACTCTTTGTTTTAAGTACCCTTTATGTAAATGCACAGGTTGCTATTGGAGAAATGGCTCCTGATTTTTCTTTATATAATACAAAGAATAAGCTGGTTAGTTTGTCTTCGTTTCAAGGTAAAGTAGTAATGATTGATTTTTGGGCTAGCTGGTGTGCTCCCTGCCGTGCAGCAAATCCTGGAGTAGAAAGGATGTACAAAAAATATAAAGCAAAAGGATTTGAAGTAGTAGGTATATCTATTGACAATAAAAAGAAAGCTTGGTTAAAAGCGATTGCTCAAGATCAAATTCATTACCAACAGCTGAATGATACACTAGGTTGGTATTCTCCTGTAGCGGAGAAGTATGGGATCAATGAAATACCTACCTCATTTTTATTGGATAAACAAGGTAAAATTGTAGCCATTGATTTAACTGGTTCTCGGCTAGAAATGAAAGTGAATGAACTAATTAAAAAGTAAATTATTCACTTGCTTCAACTAAATACCCAAGTACGGGTTTGTTATTAACCAATACAGTTACTGGGTAAGTGTCTTCCATATCAAATTTATGGCTGAAGGAAAGATTGCCATCAGAAAAAGTGAAATCTACCGTTTTTGTTTTCTTCTTTTTATTTTCTCCCATTTCTAGCGATACTATTTCGATAGGAATATTCGTATTCAGTTTTATATTAAAGGCGACTGCTTTGCTGAGCTTTGTTTTAATAAAACCATTTGCCGGTAAAAATTTACCTAGTTTATATTCGTATGCTGCACTTTTTACCAACGGTAAAGAAAAAAATGCACTTGAACTTCTTGTGCCTTCTCCTATTAACCAAGCACCATTGTCAGGGAAATGCTGATAATTAAAAATACTTTTATCAGCGAAAAAATAATCAGCATTGAAAGCTTTCGTAAACTTAGTCATCTTGTCATCAGTATATCCGCTAGCCCAAGTTGGATCTACATAATACCAAGAATCTGGACTTTGGCCTAATTGAACAACCGCCCAGGTATGGTTTAAACCATCGGGTTTTTCAATAATTTGTTCGGTGGTAAATTTTGCATAGCCATCTACTGTAAGGCAACGAATTTTCACTACACTACACATGTCTTGAAATAAACCTGCGAAGCCAACTGCAGTAGCTTTTCTTGTTTTTAATACCAGTTCAGTACTAGTCTTTTCGTTGTTATTATTTTTACCAGCTTTTAAATCGTAATTAATATTGTACGCTATCCAGTCAAAAATGGCTCTCACCTTTTCCTTGGGATCAGCGAATTTTTTGGTTACCGTGTAACTAATGGTTCCCATGTTGAGGGTGTCTAATGAACCGAGTGATTTTACATAATTGTCTACTATTGAAAAATCATTCTGCGCATCCGTTTGTATACTAAAAGCAAATAAGAAAAGCGCTAAAAGAGCAGTATGAAAATATTTCATAAAAAAGTTTTAATGATTGATTGTAACACAAAGATGAATTTTATAAAATCACCCTTAATAAAAGTGCAAATCCATTATCTTTTTTTGGATTGTCACGAATGGTAACTACATGCAAACCCGCCGGAGTCCACACTTTAAAAATATCTCCTTTTTTGTGATTAGCAATTGCCTGATCAAGTTGTGGTAGCATTGCTCCTCTTATAAACCAGCCAAGGTCTCCACCTTTTAAAGCTGAATAATGATCGATACTATAAGTACTTGCCATTGAGGAAAAAGAACTGTTGCCAGATTTAATTCTTTTGATAATGTTACTGCCTAGAGAATCTGCAAATTTTTTACTAAAGGTGGCCGTGTCGATCAAGATATGGCTGACATGATAAAAAGTATTGGGAACTTTTGCTAGTACTTTTATTAAATAATTGCCACCTTTAAATGGACCGTATACTTTTCCAATTTTTCCATTGTAAGCAAGACTATCGGCGATGCCCATAAAAGAGGAGGTACTCATTACCGTTACTGTATCAATGGTATATTTTTTCTTTAGTTTAAACTTTACATATCCAATTGGATCACTGGTAGTGTCCAATTCTTTTTTGATTTGATTAATCGATTGACTTTTGACTAGCAAAGTCATCATCAATAGTAGGGCAAGAGAGAATACTTTTTTCAATGAAATTAATTTTTACAAATATACAATGGGAAGAGAGGAAAAATCTAGTAATTCAATTCATTTTAACTTTTTAATAGCGCTATCCTGATCTGTATTTTTTTCGATAAGCTTTCGGTGTTAAGCCAATCGTTTTTTTAAATTGTCTAAAAAAATTGGAGGCATTGTTGAATCCAGTTTCGGTGCTGATTGATTCAATGGTCAACTCTTTGTTTTCAATTAAAAATTTACAAGCATAACTAATTCTGATTTCGGATAAAAAATCAGTGTAGGTTTTATTGGTCATTATTTTAAAGTACCTACAAAAAGAAGTGATACTCAAACAGCTCAAGGAAGCAATTTCAGCTAGACTTATTTTATTCATATAATTTTTTAGGGTATAGGTATAAATCTGATTGAGGCGATCGGTTTCTAATTGATTGGACTGATAGAATGCATGGGCGCTGGCGATGGGCTCATATTCGTTTGTTTCTGCTAGGGTACTTAAAATAGATATAAATAGAGCAATTCGATTCAGGTTCTCAGCTTGATGGGCAGCTTCTAATAAACTCAAGAGTTTTGTTTTGGTATCCCCCTGTATTAATAATCCGTTCTTAGCCTTTTTGAAAAGTTGTGTTAATGCGTAGGCTTCTGGAAGTGAAAGAAATTCTTGACCTAGACAATCGGGTAAAAAATGCATTACCATCGTCTCCACTTCTAGTTTAGATTGAGGGTGTAAGTAAGCATCATGTGATTTCCAAGTATGCGGTAGATTTTCACCTAATAGCAACATTTCATCTGAATAAAAGTTACTTATATTATCTCCTATAAACCGAAGACCTTCCCCTTTTTTTGTATAGTGTAATTCTAACTCTGGATGATAGTGCCAGGTACTTTCAAAATTTGCAGAGACATCTTTTCGCAGACTGAAAGAGTTTTCCAAATTTTTGGGAACCTTATGATAATGTGGTTTCATGAAATTCTTGAATAATTATCCTAAAATAAGGCTTTAATTGCTAATATTTATGTTATAAATCCATAATTAATGATAAAATAGTACATATTTTTGAAAATAGGATTCAGTTAACTATGATCAATTAAGAATATTTTTAGAGTCGAAATATATTTTATCACCTAAGTATTGCTTGCCATCGATACTGTAATTATATTTATATGCAAAATATTCCTTTGATAGATTTGATCATTGTATTCATTTATCTGTTTGCAATGGTTGGTATTGGGTATTATTTTTCTAAGAAAAATAAAAATACGGAACAGTTCACCAGTGCTTCTGGACAAATACCTGGCTGGGCTATCGGCATTTCAATCTATGCTACCTTTTTAAGTAGTAATACTTTTTTAGGTGTTCCAGGTAAGGCTTTTGGAACCAATTGGAATGCATTTGTATTTAGTATTTCAATGCCTTTTGCAGCTTGGGTAGCCTCTAAATACTTTGTAACCTTTTATAGAAAAACGGGAGAGATTTCTGCCTATACCAATTTAGAAAAAAGATTTGGGCCTTGGGCTAGGACATATGCGGTGGTTTGTTTTTTATTAACCCAATTTGCTAGAATGGGTTCTGTGTTTTTTGGAATGGCGCTTACCTTGCAAGCTTTACTCGGTTTTTCTATGTCTTCCATCATGATCGTGATGGGTATTTGTATCATTATATATACTGTATTAGGAGGAATTGAAGCAGTAATTTGGACTGAAGTGGTACAAGGTGTTCTTAAAACATTAGGCGCATTATTAATTCTATTTTTAATTATTTGGGAGATACCCGGTGGTGTTAGCGCTATTTATGATATTGCTAAATCCGAACATAAATTTAGTTTGGGAGATACGGCTTTCAATTTTAAAGAAAGTAGTTTTTGGGTAGTTCTTTTTTATGGCTTTTTTATCAATCTCAATAATTTTGGGATGGATCAAAATTATGTTCAGCGCTATCATACGGCCAACTCAGATCAGCAAGCTAGAAAATCTGTTTGGTTATCGGTATTTATTTATGTCCCCGCTTCTTTGTTATTTTTTATCATTGGAACTTCTCTATTTGCTTATTATCAAACGAATCCAGCAATTGCAGATTCTTTGAAACATGGATTGGCAATTCAAAAATTGGGGGAAAATGCTAGTGCATTGGACATTACTAATTATATGCAACAACTTAAGCCTGCGGATTATGCAGATAAGGTGATGCCTCATTTTATGGTAAATAAAGTGCCTACTGTTTGTTTAGGATTATTAGTCGCGGCGATATTATCTGCCGCTATGAGTACCATCAGTTCTGGCATGAATGCTTCTGCTACAGTTTTTACAAAAGATATTTATAGTAGATATTTTTCAAAACAATTATCTGATAAAAGGGAATTCGTTATTCTTTATACTGCGACAATCGTTGTGGGGGTGATTGGATTATTGGTTGGATTATCTATGATTGGCATCAAAAGTATTTTAGATGTGTGGTGGGAATTATCTGGAATTTTTGCAGGAGGAATGCTAGGGTTGTTTTTACTTGGATTAATTAGTAAACAAACCAAAAATGCAGAAGCATTAATAGCAGTGATTATCGGTGTGATTGTGATTATATGGTTTAGTTTTTCAGATAAGTTGAGTCCTGATTTATCGTATCTAAAAATTGCATTACATAAAAATATGATTATCGTAGTCGGTACTTTAACTATTTTCTTAACGGGTCTACTGCTAACAAAATTTAAACAGTTTATCAAAAAAAACAATAAATAGAAAGATGGAAAACAAATTTGTCCCAGTAATGATTACGCCTTTTAATTTAAAGGCAAAACTTGATTTTGATGTAGTTTCAAAATTGATTGATTTTTATTTAGCCGCTGGTGTTAAAGGTTTTTTTGCCAATTGTTTAAGCAGCGAAATGTATAGCTTAACTGAAGATGAGCGTTTAGAGCTAACTAGTTTTATAGTAAAATACGTTAGAGGAAGAGTGCCAATTGTGGCTACTGGCTCATTTGGCTTAACCATTGAAGACAAAGCTATTTTCGCAAAAAAAATATACGAAACGGGGATTGATGCGGTGATTTTAATTACCGGTCATTTTGCTAATGTCGATGATAGTGATGAAATTCTTATTCGAAATTTCAATCGAATGCTTGAACTCACTCCTGGTATTCCATTTGGATTGTATGAATGTCCTGCACCTTATAAAAGAATTCTTACTGCTAAAGTTTTTAAAAATTTGGTAGAATCGGGAAGGTTTATTTATCATAAGGACACATCCATTGAAAAAGAGCAGGTATTAGCTAAGCTTAATATTTTAAAAGAAAGTGGCAACACTACTTTTGAATTTTTTGATGCGCATACCCCTAATGCATCCTATGTTGTTAGAAATGGAGGAATGGGTATGAGTTCTATTTCAGGAAATTTTTATCCTGAAATTTTGGTTTGGATGGTTAACAATGCTGGAAACCCAGCCATGAAGGAAAAGGTAGATTGGTTACAAAATGAATTGATACAAGTTGATCCTTCTATTCATGTCGCCTACCCAATGAGCGCTAAGTACTTTTTAGCAAAACGAGGATTACCTATTCGTACCATCAGTCGTGCACACGTGTTAGAATTAACTCCTTCTCAAAAAGAAGTGTTGGATGCATTGCACGAAAAGTTTTTAGGCTGGTGTGATACTTTGGGAATTGAAAAAGTAGCTATTGAATCTATAGTAGCTCCAAAAGTTTATCCTGATCCAGCTATTTAATTAATAATAAAAAAGACGCCTGCTACAATAGAGATTAGTTTCTATCAAAGCAGGCGTCTTTTTATTTCCACTATTTTTATAAAAGTATTCCTTTTAAAAAAAGGTAGGCTACTGAAAAATAAATTATCAATCCGGTAACGTCTACCAGTGTGGCTACAAAAGGTGCGGAACTAACGGCAGGATCGGCACCGAGTCTCTTTAAAACTAGTGGTAACATTGATCCAGTTAGTGTACCCCAAAGTACAACTCCAATTAATGAAAAACCTACGGTAAGCCCTATCAAATAATAATGTGTTCCATATACATGAGGTAAAAAGTTTGCCCAAAATACCACCCTTGTAAATCCGATAATACCAAGTACCGAACCTAGTAATAGTCCCTGAATAATTTCTCTGCGCATTACTCTCCACCAATTGGCAATAGTTATTTCACCTACCGCCATCGCTTGTATAATCAAAGTAGATGCTTGGGAACCGGTATTGCCACCGCTCGAAATGATTAATGGAATAAATAAAGCTAACACTACGGCTTTTTGAATTTCATCCTCAAAAAATCCCATGGCCGTTGCTGTAAACATCTCACCTATAAATAGAACAATGAGCCAACCAACTCTTTTTCTAAATAATTTAAAAATAGGCATTTCTAAATAAGGTTCATCCAAGGCTTGGGTACCGCCCATTTTTTGCATGTCTTCACTAAATTCTTCATTAGCAACCCAAAGCACATCATCAATGGTAACGATTCCTAACAATTTATTACTTTTACTAACAACGGGTAAGGCTACTCGATTATTCATTTTAAATGCTTCATTAGCTACTTCCTGATCATCATCAGCATGGAGCGCAATAAATCTTTCATCCATTAGCTCATCCACTTTCTTATCTGGACCTGCCATAATGAAATCTTTGATACGAATATCGTCTAGCAACTCACCTTTATCATTGATTACATAGATTACATCTATGGTTTCACTGTTTTTTGCATATTTTCTGATAGTGTTTAAAACATCTTCTACTGTATCATGTTCGTACACATAGACATAGTCTGGCGTCATCAACCTCCCCACACTTCCTTCAGGATATCCTAACAATGAAAGTGTTATTTTTCTTTCTTCAGGATTTAAAGTCTTTACTAATTCTCTTACAGTATTACTCGGCAGTTCACTCAAAAATGAAGTTCTGTCATCTGGAGGCAATTCATTTAGTAGCTCCGCTGTTTTGAATGGCGGTAATGTTTTTATGATTTTCTTTTGGGTAGGAAGTTCTAATATTTTAAAAACACTCGCCGCACGATGCAGTGAAAGATGGCTAATGATTTGGCCTTCATACTTTTCATTTTCATAAATGAGGTTGGCGACATCACTGATATTCTGGTCATTTAAAAAATCCTGAATGCTCAAAATATCTTCTGAAGCAATGACTTCCTCAAATTGTTGTTGTAAGCTGATTTCATCTAATTCAAGTGACATTGTATTAATTTTATTGGTAACCTTTTATAGTGATGATTTTTTAAATAATCTTTCGAGTTAAATAGGGGTTAATGAATAGCGGAGTGATTATTTTAAAAATTGATTTTATCCTTCCAGGTATAGCCCTTAAATAACTATCTTGCAAATTACTAGTTTTACTTTTAAAATAATCTTATGTTAAAACCTTATTTATTTGTTGACAAGACTGATTCGATGGGAAGAGGTGTTTATACGGCTGAAACGATTGCCGCTGATACAGTGGTGGAGGTGTCTCCTGTTATTGT
>CANCRO010000072.1 GCA_947380605.1 Chitinophagaceae bacterium | reverse complement strand
GTTACAATACCCGTTACCGTAGCACCATCCTTCATCTCTACCTCCCAACCTTCGTAACCAAAACTTATCCCTGCAGAAGGATGAACAATCGCATCTAATAAACTTATCTTAGGCAACTTAGCCCCTATCTCTGAAAGATTAGGACCATAATCATTTCCCTCTGAATTTACCTTGTGACAAAGAATACAGGCACTAGAGAAAACTTTTTTTCCTGCTACTACATTTCCCTTCAAGACTTGCAAATCAGCCATCGTAGGTTCCTTTTTTTCGCCCTCTTTGATAGCTTGAGCTGGTAAATAAGTAGCTGCCTCCTTTCTTACCGATTCACGCGTAGATCCTGATACACTAAATACAATATCCGAAACTAATGAAGCGGGGACTTTTTTATTTTTTAACAACTGCATTACCCTAGTTTCTCCAGTTCTACTTCTACCGATTGTGCTAGCAGCTATCTTTCTTAATGGCAATGAATTTTTATCTGATAATACAACGTTTTGAATTAAATCGATCGACTCAGTAGTTCCTACCAAACCTAGCACGGCTAACAAACCTTTCTGTTGCTCCAAATCATTTCCATTCATCACTTTCGAAATTGGTTCGGTTCCACAAAGTTGTAATAATAAAGTCGCCGCATTTTTGTTGACCGTTCTTGCCAGCACTTGCGTAGACAATTTTAATAAATTTTCACACTGCGATTTTACTTCGTATTTGCTAACCAATTCTATATACTGATCCGTTCCATATAAAGATTGCAATACTTCTGTTAACGCATTTTGTGCCAAGGTAGAACCAGTGACTGATGCCACATCGAGCGTGCTTAATACCACTCTATTCAGTGCCAAATCATGCGAAGTATTATTGGCAATCATTTTTAACAACAAGTCCGATTTGTTAGCTCCCTCATTAAAATCAAATGCACGGAAATATCTTGCCCTGTTTTTAAAAGTCTCTTTGCTATCCACCGCCAATGAAGCTAAATAAGGAAGTGATACCGATGATCTTGCTCGCCACACAATATCACGCGCGCGCGCAGTGAGCAGTGGATTCTTTACCAAGGTTAAATAAGTTTCAAAAAAACGATCCCATTGTCCTGCTGCACCTATTCCCAAAGCTTCCAAATACCAACGATCTTTTCCATCATGCTGCGCAGCTAGCGTAGCCCATAACACCGCTGCTTCTGGAGAATTATTGTGACGCAAGGTTACCGCACATTCCCGACGTACTTGTGCATCAGCATCCTTTACTAAAAAACGAATAGCTTCTATAACGCCAATGCCTAGTTGCTTTGATGCCCTAATACCAATGATGCGCAAATTAGGATCCGTAGATCGGAGTGCTTGTTGAATATATTTATTGGCATCTACATTGTATTGATTAACCAAGGCCCAAAAAGCCCTTGCCTTCATTCTTGGATTAGGTGAACTATTCCAGCACTTCTCTAACTCTGGCGTGGCAGCGGTTCCCATTTTTTTCAATGCCGTAAAGGCATGATGCCTTACACTCAAATTAGGATTTTGTAAAGCGGCTACTGCACTACTGGCTGATTTATAATCATAAGTAGGAATCTTATACTTTGAAGCCGGTGGAGCTACTCTATAAATTCTACCGCGTACTTGATCACCTGCCTGATGCCCGCCTACGCCTGGATCATACCAATCTGCAATAATCAAAGATCCATCCGGAGCAACACAAACATCCGATGGTCTAAACCATTGATCATTTTCTCCTTTCAAAATATTTACGATAGAAGCGCTATAACCTGCTCCATTTTTTTTCACTGGATAGGCACGCACCACATTTGGTCCGGCATCGCAATGTATCAATTGATTTTGAAACTGTGCAGGCAATAAAGATCCTTCATAAACAATCAATCCTGTGGGTGAGCCTGCACCTGTTTGCAATAAATTAGGCACTTCTCCTGGATCATTCAAATGCCAATGTCTTAAAGGAATAGAGTCTTCAATGTTCACCCTGTTTTTCTGCCATCCTGCACCAGTCAGCTCATCCTTATATCCATAATTACCATATTGCATTACATAATTAATGCGCACTCCCTTATTGCCATCATCATCATTATCGCTCTGCCATAAAGTACCATAACTATCCACGGCTACTTCATATGGATTTCTAAAATTATTTCCTAAACACTCTACTTCTGATCCATCGGTATTACAACGGAAAACCATTCCTTGCTGATATTTTTTAGGTCCGATCACATCTCCATCTTGGTCCAACACATCTTTACCATTTTTATCTTTTAATGTCTTTCCCTCATTACCCATATTGAAATATAATTTTCCATCCATGCCAAAAGTAAAAGCATGTACCGCATGATCATGCTGCTCTCCACCAATACCACTAAATAGTATCTCTTTTCTATCGGCTTTATCATCTCCATTATCATCATAAAAAACCCATACATACGGACTTTGCGAAACAATTACTTTGTTGCCCAATACACAAATACCTAGAGGTGCATTTAAATCAGAGCCCTGATAAAAAACCTTGGCAGTATCTGCTTTTCCATCTCCATTCAAATCTTCTAAAATCATGATTCTATCCCCCAAAGGATTAGCTGGATTTTTAGTAATGGCAGGACGATAGTTATAGGCTTCTGTTACCCATACTCTTCCTCTTTCATCAACATCAATATTGGTGGGATTTTGCAACATCGGTTCTGTAGCAAAGGGACGAACTTCCAAACCCGGCGCCACACGAAGGCCTTTCAATGCATTTTCTGGCAATCGTTTCTGCTCTTCCGTTAGTGTGGTATCTTTTAACTGCAGAGCAGCCGGAACAAATGACACCGGATTTAGCTGAGCATATTTGCTAAAAGTAAAGACGCATAAAATAAACCCGAGATAAATAAAAATTTTAATGGGGCTAAGCAATCGTTGATTGATTTTCATTTCCTATCACTTTAATCGTTAAGAAGATAATTGAAATGAAAGATAAGGAAAAGCTTTCGATTGAAGTAAAGGGAGCCGAAAGTTTTTAGGAAGGAATTATTTTTTCTGGCTAGCTTTTAAAGGCTAGTGTATTGCTCAGTTCTACCCTGATTTTAAATGACAGGGCCTCTAAAGGAAAAAAGTATAATTAAAAAGAAACAGCGGAAATGTAGGTACATTCCCGCTGTTTCAATCTAGATGATGCTATAATAATCCTATAATGTTTTAACGCGAATATTTCTAAAACGCATCACGTCTCCATGACCTAAGTAACCAATATGACCCGTGGTTCTTTTTAATCCTGGATGTTCTTTATGATCGGCTGTCCCTTTTAAAATAGACTCTTTAATATCTCCCTCCATAATAACGGTTCCATTTAAAGTTACTTTTATCTTGGTACCATTTACCACTACTTCTTCCTTATTCCATTCGCCTATTGGTAATAGGTAGCCTCTTTTTGCAGGAATTACGCCATACACAGAGCCATGGTATTGATAAGGTTGAAGATCTTTATACATTGCCGCCTCATTATCTAAAATTTGTAATTCAGATCCTACATAAGCAGCATCGCCCTTTAATGGCGCACGTATTCCCAATCCATTATTTGATCCAGGCGTAAGCTGAAATTCAAAACGATAGTCGAAATTGGCATACTCTTCTTTTGTATACAAATTGCCATGACCTAATTCTGGGTGCACTACCATTACTCCTTCTTCTATCTGATAACCGTCGGTATTGCCCATCCAATGATCCATATTAGAGCCGTCAAAAAGCATGGTAAAGCCTTGCTTTTTTTCTTCCTCATTCAATGAAGAAGTAGTAACCGGTGTAATTTCTTTTAGATAAATATTTCTGTAGGCAACATAAGTACCATGCGCTTGTAATTCGATTTGCTCTTTTGAAAAGATAGGTAATTTACGATCCCAATAATTTTCAAGCACCGTATTGTCAGTTACCAATACCCCATTCAAGTACACTGTAACTTCATCACCCTTCATAATAATATGGAAAGTATTCCATTGGCCGATTTTATTATCCGCTACCACCAATGGTTTGCTATTATTTTTTTGATTGTTATACAATCCACCAGAACCTACTTGCGCGCCTACTTCTCTTCTACTAGTGTCCCATATCTGTACTTGTGGACTACCGCGTAAATAAATTCCTGCATCTCCTTTTTCGGTAATCTTCCAATCAACAAACATTTCAAAATCACTGTATTGTTTTTCAGTAGCCAAGTTGTCTCCATGACCAGTAAAAATTAATAAGCCGTCTTTTACTACCCAATCGCCTTTTGTTTTTTCATTGGTAGCTTTTTGTTTTTCTTCTAATTCAGTTGCAGTCATTTTAGAACGAGTGATTGGATTGCCTACTAATGCTTTCCATCCTGCAAGATCCTTACCATTGAATAGTGATACAAATCCATTGTCATAAGGCATCAACGCAATATGTGATTTTAATAAGGGAACTAAAATAGCGCTATCCGCTCCTTTAATCAATGGAAGTGCTTGCTCCAATACTTCACGCACCGCCTTGCCCCGAATACTTTTATCAGCAAGCGCCATCCGTGTAACAATTAAAGCTGCCTCCTCATTTACTGCAGCATCATTCAAAGAACGACCCACCATCATGAATGAAGTAAAACTTGGAATGCGCGCCGCTGCAGCAATAATTTGTTGTTTCTGCAAAGGATTAGTAGCCGCCGTTAATCGATCTTGTAGATCCAATAATTGTTGCACAGTGTTGGGTGCTTTTTTATTGACTACAAATGCTGGTTTTATTTCTGGCAAAACACTGTTGACATTATCGAGTGCAGCCTGAATATGGCTGCGCGCTGGTTCCATCGCTTTCTTCAAACCTTTATTCAATGCGTCAATAGATGCTTTCGAATGAATTATTGCAAGTGCTCTTGCTGCATTGCCTATTAAAACGGAGTTGGAAGATAATAATTTTGATAAAGTTTTTACTGCAGCATCATCTCCTAGATAGGCTAGATGTTCTATAATCAAGGCGCGACCATAAAATGATTTCACATAGCTGATAGCAGAAGAGAGCGTTACTGCTGTCGCTGATTTTAATTTTGCATCCAACGCAATATGATGAACATATGCACTCAAAGCAAGCGTAGGCTTTAACCTTAAAGAATCAGCGTCGTCTAACTGCGTGAGTAATTTTTTCCAATCCCCTTTAGACCAGGTCTGCATTAAATTTAATGAAGCAGTAGCATCTGCTATTCGCTGATAAGGAAAATTTTGAAGTACACTATTGACTGCATCGGTTTGTGCAGAAAGTTTCACAAATGAAACCACTAAGAAAATGAGTATGAAATATATTTTTTTCATTGGTTGATTTTTATTTTTTATCACTTGAATGAATAAGCTTTTTATCTTTTATTTATTGATAAATCTTTTCATTCATTACATTAAATATTCCAAGGAGCGCGCATCGGCGGATTAAGTAGCTTATTGGCCTCAGCATCATTTACAAATTCCTGTGTTACTGGATTAAAATGTAAAGTCCTGCCTAATTGCAAGGCAATTTTTCCCATATTAACAACGGTACAAGATCTAAATCCATTCGATTCGTTCAATGCAAAGGGTGTTCTGTATTTCACCGAATCTAAGAAGTTAGTCACCTGTGGTGCTGGATCAGGAAGTAAGGCTAATTTTTGAGCCAGATTAGGAATATCTGATTTAAAGCCAGCATACAATTTTCCTTTAGGTCCTTCTATATAAGCAGCATTCGGATCTTTTGCTTCTCCATCTAAAATGATTTTACAACCATCTTCATAAGTAAAGGTTATTTTTCTAAAAGTGCCGCAAGCATCGGGGTGCTGTTGCTCTGCATCTACTTCCACCATGATAGGACTGGTTTCATCCTTACCCAAAAAGTATTGAATAGGATCAATATAATGTTGTCCCATATCACCTAATCCACCGCCATCATAATCCCAATACCCTCTAAAAGTATTGTGCACACGATGTTCGTGATAAGGTTTGTAAGGAGCAGGGCCTAACCATCTTTCATAATCTAATGATTCCGGAATCGGCTGAGCTTCTAATTGCGTTTTACCTATCCAATAAAATTTCCAATCAAAACCAGTCGTCTTACTAACGGTAACGGTTAGTGGCCATCCCAATAATCCAGACTCCACTAATTTCTTAATGGGCTTTACGGGCGTTTTCATACCATAAAAATTATCAGTAAATCTAAACCAGGTATTTAAACGAAACATTCTGCCATATTGCTTTACCGCTTCTACAACGCGCTTCCCTTCTCCGATTGTTCTAGTCATTGGTTTTTCACACCAAATATCTTTACCTGCTTTAGCTGCATCAATTGAAATAATTCCATGCCAGTGAGGAGGTGTAGCAATATGCACAATATCTACTTCAGGCAATGCAATCAATTCATGGTGATCGTGAAAAGTTTTAACCCCTCCGCCAATCATATCTGCTGCTTTCTTTAAATGCGTGGTATCCAAATCGCAAATAGCTACTACTCTTGTTCCCGCATAAGGAATATGTCCGCGCCCCATACCACCTACACCCACAATACCTTTGGTAAGTTGATCACTCGGAGGAATAAATCCTCTTCCTAGCACATGCCTAGGTACAATAAAAAAGCCTGCGAGAGCGGTTGCTGAATTTTGCAGGAACCGGCGCCTGCCTTTTTGCGATAATGGTTTCATGTTTTCAAAAAATTTTTTTCTTGAATAATTGATTAGAGAAATTTTACTTCTTGGAAACTACTTAGTGTCCATTTTAAATTTTTAATAAAATTACTTGTAGAAGCAAACAGGCTATAAACATACATTTTATTCTGCAGTAACGGATTAATGAGGGGTTATTTTTTTTGAAGAAATGATACTAATTCCCCTCAGGTAAAGTGCTATACTTATTTTTATAACTATTCCAAGTATTGAGTGATTGAGAAAGAGCGCTTGATACATCCATTTTAATATTATAACATTGTAAGCC
This sequence comes from Chitinophagaceae bacterium, assembly GCA_947380605.1. Taxonomy (GTDB): domain Bacteria; phylum Bacteroidota; class Bacteroidia; order Chitinophagales; family Chitinophagaceae; genus Ferruginibacter. The sequence continues at coordinate 7,547 of CANCRO010000072.1, read as the reverse complement.
TATCCTTCCTTGGTAGCCCTTATCCTTTAAAAGTTTTACGAAACGATAGGTATCAAAACTTCCAGCACCCAATGGTTGTATCAGTCTATTCCAATCCATATTCTTAGTATCTCCCGCATCGGCACCGCAAATAGACACCATCATTAAATGGGGCATCGATTGGGTGAGCGCTTCTTCTATTTGTGCCTCTCCCTCTACTTTCAAAAAATGACAGAGATTAAAGACTATTCCAATATTTGGTCGCGCCGCCATGGTAGCAATTTTCACAGCATGTTGGATCGATTCGCAGTAAAGTGAATAATGAGGATAGATAGCCATGTTCACCTGATAGCTAGCCGCATAATCGGCCAATGGAGTCAGCATTTCAACCAATTTTACATCTCCTGCTACTGAATTGTTCTTGTATTGTTTACTGACGATGGGAAGTGTAATTAAAAGATCACGGCCTTTTGAATCCCTGATGATTTTTTTTAGTAGCGAATCTTTGGAAGCAATTCCTTGGTCGATATTTAATTCAATATAAATCTCAGGCATTGCTAACCCAACGTGATCGAGAGCTTTTCTAAATTCAAAATAATTTTGTTCGCCACTGCCCGACATGGCCTGGTAGCCTATTCTTTTTGCCAAGATAGCTTGGTCCTCAAAATTTTTAGGTGCATTCGGAAGATTCATTGCATTGCCAAAGCAATAAAACTGGTTATTGAAGTCCTTATTTTGAGATTGGCAAGTAATCATCCAAAGAGAAAATACTACTACCAAAATTATTGACACCCTTTTCATAATCCTTTACATTTAATAAGGTATTTATTTAGGGAGATTGGGTAGAAATTTTAGCATTGTTTTTTTCAGGCAACAATTCAAAATGGGTTGCTTTAAATCTGCCTTTTACTACTTCACCAGAAACGGCTGCTTTTCGGATGGCATTGCAAAAACCATCTTTTGCATGCGCATCGCCATGAGAATCGATATTGGAGCCATCTACAAAATAGGCCTTGCCATTTATTCTAACCGCTAAGTCGCAACTCTTTCCAGGCAATCCAAATTGACATTGACCACAGGCGGCTTCTACTACCTGCGTCTTGGTTTGGCAGATAGCCGTTGCCGTTAGGAAGCTAGTGACTAATAATACAATGATTTTTTTCATAGTCAAATATAAGGAATGATATAAATTTTAAAAATAAATTAAAATAAATTGTAATATGTAAATAATCTTACTATCTTGCACTCGGTTTTTCATAGGATATTGGATTTTAAAGCGGGGCTGGATTTCTATCCGGCCCCTTATTTTAAAAGTAATCTCATCACTACCCATATTTAATTAATTGAAAATGAATATTTTATACCAACTAGTCAATGCACATTTTAAGCACATTTTAACCGATTTTATAATATGTTTAAAATATTAGTCTAATTTCTCATAAATATTTAAACAAATCCAATTCTCAAGGTTTTTTCTAAAAAAACTATCCATTTCATTCTTTTTATCCGTACCAAAAAATTAAAATTATGAAACAAACTGAATTTGAAGCTCTTTGTCCCTGCATAAAACTCTCGGAGCTTACAAAACATGGCACTTATCTCGACTATATCATTAAAGGCCCCTATATAGTAAAGCTCTTTCAATATGAAAACTTTTATGTAGAGACCTACCTCCACATTCAAAAAGACAGGATTGACAGTATTCTAGCATTCTCTAACACCAATAAATTGACACCCTACTTAAAAAAAATAAAACTGATTTTACCCCCCCCCCACACAAAAAAAATATTGCTCTAAACTGAAAGCTCTTAAGCATGAATAAAATAGGCTGATTTTTTGCAAACAAATATTCAATTGTAATTTTCTATCGTTCTAATAAAAAAGGAAATGACATTCCTATCATTTCCTCTCCACTAAGATTCAATTCAATCCTACTTTGCTATTTTTTAGTAATTGGAAAAGTATAAATAGCTGCATCACCCGGATCTAACTCCATCGAATTTTCATACACACTAGCAGGTACAATCGTTCCATCCTTCAGCACTTTTTTTACCGTCTCATTACCATAAAAAGTAAGGTCCATGCTATTTAAAAAATCTTTATTGATCACTACTAAAATATAATTATCACCATTCTCCAACAGCGCTACTATCGCTGGCTTGCCATTGGTTTCTAATACCTTAACCGCATCTGGCAGCGAAGTAAGTCGCACCGTTCCAGTAGGAATTCTTCCTTTGCCAGTATGCCTTACCCACACCACTTTTGATCCAAGAAAAATGCCTGAAAGATTTTTTATTTCTTGGCTCATTAATTTTATTCTATCATAAACCACTGTTCTTTTACCCGCAGCACTAATCGGTGCACCTCGCTGATCTTCTACTGATGCAGTGGTAAGAGAAGTGGCTGACCAATAAGTAAAATACTGTATTCCTTGTGCACCATAAGCTAAATCAGCATACACCTGCAATCGCATGGCAGCCAATGTTTGCGGTGTAATATGCCCTTCATCATAGTTGGTAGTCAAGGCAAAAGCCCAGAATGGTTTCCCTGCTTTTTTTGCCTCTTCAGAAAATATTTCTAAATTTTCAAACCATCTATCCGAAAGCTTTTCTTTAAGCACCGGATAATAGTCGAAAGAAAGAAATTGTAAGGGTATTTGTTTGGCACACTCACTTATATATTGGCGATAACTTTTAGTCCCCATTATGGAAGAATCAGCAAAAATTGGAAATAAGTTTACATAACAAAAATGATTCTTGTCAACGGATTGAATTCGCTTTGCCCAATTACCTAGCTCAGGATAAGCAGCCATGGAGGGTTCATCAATAAGGTGATAGCCCACTACCGCAGGATGATTCATAAAACGACGCGCAGTTTTTTCAGGATCCGTTTTTAATTCAGGGCAAGAAACCACCATCTTCATACCCACTTTTTCTGCTACATCCAAAGCCTTTTGCATGGCTTCAATATCTGGAAAACCAGTAAACTGTAGCGTTATACCAGCATCTTTCATCTCTTGATATCGAGCAACGGTTGTTTCACTTGATGGAATACTATACCAAGCAAGTATTGGAATTTGACCTTTAGTGCTTACTCTTTCCTGAGCCTTTAGAGCTTGCATACAAAGCAATAGCAAGGCACAAAAGAGTAAATTATTTTTCAGATTCATTTGATTGAATTTTATAGGTTAAAGCAAAAGTAATTTTGAAGATAGTCATTTTGAAAGCTTCAACAAAAAATGAACCTTTCAAAAAACTTATTTTTTATAAACAAAGTTTTCCATCACTTCCATACTCCATATCGCCTCTTCAATTGGAGAAGGATTGGTTGTTTTTCCTAAAAAATATTGAACCACTTTTTCAATCATTGGTTGTTGAATATGTTTAGGCTGAATAAATTTTTGGTCATCGCCATTGGACATTTTCAAAAAGCCTTCTGTGCCAAAAAAGTTAAATGACAAGGTTCCTTTATCGCCAATAATTTCGCAATGATCTCTTTTCATTGCTGCTGGCATTGAAAAACCCCAGGTTCCAGTAAACAAAATATCTTGATCAAAATGAATCCACCCATTAACAGTATCTTCTACTGGACTGGTTTTTAATTGCGTTAAACAATTACCTCCGTATTGAAGTGGCTTACCAAATATATTGATCATGATATCTATTTGATGAGGAGCAATATCATAAAACAAACCTGCTCCAGCCAAAGATGGATCTATTCGCCATACATCCTTTGGCGTAAGATTCGAAGTTTCAATAGCTGGTTCAAAATATTGAAGCGTAACCAAATTAATTTTTCCTAATACGCCCGTTTCAATGATTCTTTTTATTTCAATAAACATGGGTAATGCTCTACGATAATGAGCAATCGCCATCTTTACTCCCGTTTGTTCTGAAAATGATTGCATTATTTTTGCTTCTGCAACATCGCGCGTTACTGGCTTTTCAACATAAACCGGTTTGCCTGCCGCCATTGCTTTGATGGCAAAAGGCTCATGAAACTTTGGAGGCGTAGCAATATAAATTGCATTGATAGCAGGATCTGCAATCAACTCATCCACATCAGTATATTGATGAGGTACTGTATGTCTTTTAGCATAATCTGCTAACAATACCTTATCTCTTCTCATCACTGCGTGTAATTCAGAATTAGCTACTTTATTAAATGCAGGTCCACTTTTCAACTCGGTTACATCTCCACATCCAATGATTCCCCAAACTATTTTTTCTGGTGTTAACATAATTAAATTCTATTAAGTAAATGATTTGAATCGCTCTAAGCCAAAGATAAGTTGAGCAGCTGCCAGATTTAAATAAATATTTTACTCCCTTTAAATTCTCCTATTGCACTTCTAGATTATATGTATTTATTTTATAATGCATTTAATCGCTCTTCAATGGCTAGATGAATACCAATGCATTTATAAAATTGGAATAATACTTACTACTAATGACTACTAAAATAATAAGCACCCTCATTTTACTATTGATCATCGGCTTTCAAAGCAATGCAGCAAAATATTATTGCGACCCATCTTCTATCAACAGAATCGCTAATGGCGCTTTGACATCACCTTGGAAAAACATCGACCAAGTAAATAACGGCACTAAAACACTCCTAGCAGGAGACACCGTTTTTTTTAAAAGAGGACAACTATTTACTGGTCGCTTAAACATTGAAAATTCTGGGACTGCAAAAAATCCAATTGTTTACTCCGCCTATGGAAAAGGTAATTTGCCAATATTTGATAATGCAATCTCAGCTATTATTATAAGAAACCTTTCTTATATAGTAATTGACAGCATTCAATTTACCGACAACAGTTTGGTTGATCCACTTCACCAAATTCCTGCAAATATTTCTATTGCTGTTTTATTATACAACTCTCCCCACTGCACTATTTCCAATTGCGATTTTTCTTTAATGGGCATCGGCATCGCCACTTTCATTGGGTCAAATTATACGACTATTACTAGCAACCGTATTCATAATTTACGAATGGTGCGCAACACGCCTTCTCTCAAAAATAAAAATGATGATTATGGTGCTGTGCCAATGGTAATAGCAAGTTCTTTCAATACAATTACCAACAATCGAATGGAAGATTGCTGGGCATTAAGTTACGACTATGGCTATGATGGAGGAGCGATTGAATTATTTGGAACTGATATGAATAATAATTTTATTGCTTACAACACCGCTATCAATTGTAATGGATTTATTGAAATTGGAAGCAATTCAAATGGCACTGCAAATAATAATATAGTGGCTTACAATAAAATAATCAACTGTGGCACATTGGGCGTTTTTCAAAATGGAGGCGACTATGCTGCTAGTATTAGCAATTTCCAGTATTACAATAATACCATTATTGAAACGGTTAAGCAATTTACTATTCCAGGAGAATTATTTTACAAGGCAGTTAACAAAGGACCCGCTGGTATGATTGTATTGAAGAACAATATTTTTTGGTGCTCCAATGGAACCATCATTGCAGGCAATAATTTCAATAATAAAAGCATGCTCAGAAGCCATAACGTTTATCGTATGCAAAACAGTGGTCTTGGTAGTATTACACTTGCACCCAACGAATTCTTAAGTTCCTCCGCAAAAATATTTAGCGCCGAAAATAATGACCCTTCTTCATGGAACTGCAGTCTACCCAAAGGGTCTATCGCGATCAATTTTGGAATAGCAGTTGGACTCATCTGCGACATGAAAGGTAATCCAATCAATGGCAATCCAGATGCCGGCGCCTATGAATATGCTACTCCAAATTCAACCAATCATTAATCGTTAAGCGTTTTCAAGCAATCCGTAAGAAGAACTCACTCCTTCATTATCTTGTATTTACTATAGGCTGTCAAATGGCTCCTCATTAAATCATGAATAGCAGTCATTTTAATTTTATATAATATCTTGCACTAAACAATCATTGCCTTACCGCTATTTTTATCAACGCTTTTTTAAATGAACCCTTCCGTATCAAAACCAAAAGTTGATAATATAAATTTTAGCACTAAAAATATGCTCATGTCTAAAAATATAATTTTATCATTACTGATTTTACTGTTACTCAATAGTTGTGGTTATACCACACGAAAAGGAATTGCTTCCTATTATGCTGATTTTTATGAAGGGCGCACTACAGCGAATGGAGAAAAATTCAGACAAAATAAAATTACTGCCGCCCACAAAACACTGCCTTTTGGAACAATAGTAAAAGTTACCAACTTGGCCAATAATAAAACGGTAGTGGTTCGTATCAATGATAGAGGGCCTTATGTAAAAGGAAGAATCATAGATTTAACGAAAGCGGCAGCCAAAGAAATAGATATGATTGGTGCAGGGATTTCTAAAGTAAAAATTAAGTATAAGAAAAAATAAAATCAAGAAGGAATTCAAAATTTTATTCACTGCTATTCAAAAGCTACATCAGATGAACAATATTTTAAAAATTATTAGCTGCTATATAATCATGTGGTCAATGACTAGCACTGCATTGGGGCAGCCTAAACCGAATGAAAATAAAATAAGTACGGTTTACAATTCCAATCAAGAAAATAATAATGTTATTTCTACTAGAGGAATAACCATGGATATTCAAGGAGAAAGTCTTGTGTTAGCTGCTACCCAAGCCGGCAGACTCTGCTTTGATTCATTAGTAAAAAGAAGTGTAATAGTTAGAAGTACATACCAACGACAAAATGCCAATAGTAAAATTTATGTAGAAGGCGTTGACTACATTGTTGATTATGAGAAAGGAGAGATTCAAAGAACAACCAACTCTAGCATTCCTGATTATTCTAAGCATGTTCTGTATGAGAAGAAAGATTTTGATCATACAAAATTTACTGACTTTTCTAACCATCCCTATTTCATTTGGGTAGATTACGCTACAAAAAATGGCGAAAGACTTGCAAAGCCCAATGATCAAAGTAAGTATCTAGTTAATTTTCGAAAAAAACTAGAAAGCGGTCAACCTGTCTCTATTGTTTCTTATGGCAATAGTATTACTGCGGGTGGCGAAGCTTCTTCTACAGCATTTAGGTTTCAATCTGTTTATGGAAACTATTTGAAAAGTATTTTCCCGCAAGCAAATTTCAAAATTGATGATGTTTCCATACCTGGTTATTCTTCCAAACAAGGTATTGAATGGTGGGATACTTATATTGGAAAAACATCTCCCGACTTAGTATTGGTTGGATGGGGAATGAACGATCATAACAAGGGTGGTAACCCTCCTGAACAGTTTAGAAAGAACCTAGTAAAATTGGTGGGGATGATCAAAGAAAGAAAAAATGCAGAAGTCATTCTCTATTCTGCCTTTCCACCAAATGATGATTGGCATTATGGAAGCCACTCGATGGAATTATATGCAGCCGCCACCAAACAAGCTGCTTTAGAAGCAAATTGTGCTTATGTAGATGTGTATAGTACCTGGATGAAAGTGTTTAAAAGAAAAGATCAGTCCTCCTTATTAGGAAATAATATCAACCACCCCAACGACTTTGGACATTGGCTTTATGCCCAAGCTTTTGAAGCGATGCATTTCTAAAAATTTAAAT
>CANCRO010000071.1 GCA_947380605.1 Chitinophagaceae bacterium | reverse complement strand
ACCTCACTTTTTGTATTGACATAGGCAGTGTAGGCCTCAGGAATACTTACGACTAATCGTAATTTATTATGATCTTTCAAAGTGAATAAAGGTAAATCAGATCCTTTGCCAGAAGGACCTACATAGGCACCTGCACTTACATTTCTATTGGTAATGACTCCGCTAAATGGAGCTTTGATTTTTAAATACTCTTTCGTGCTTACGATTTCTTGATAATAAGATTTAGCAGCTTGTAATTGAGCAAAGTCAGATTGCTGCCTTGCATTCGCTTGGTCTAAATCATTTTTAGAAATAGTGCCAGGAGTTTTATTAGTTTCAAATAAACGATCATAGGTTGCCTTACTCGCATAATAGATTGCTTCCTGGGATTTTAATTTTGATTCCGCAACAGCTAATTGAGAATTTATTTCTGGCGCCTCTAACTCTGCAAGAAGCTGTCCAGCCTTTACTTCAGAGCCAACATCTACTAACAACCTTTTGATATAACTATTCACTTTTGCATATAAATCTACTTGCTGATTAGCAATTAATTCTCCTGGTATTTTAATCGAAGAAGTTAAATCGCTTTTTCTTAAAATAAAAGCTTCTACCTCTGGAGTCTTCGCAACTTCAACTTTCGCTTTTTCATTTTCAGGTATTTCACTCTTTTTACTATTGCAATTAAACAGCAAAATAATAACCAACAAAAGCATTATTCTATTCACAGGATTATTTGAAGCAAAAATATATTTCATATACAAAGGTTATTTTAAATTTTGTGTAGTATGAAGTGAAGAAATATAATGGGAACTCTCTTCATCTTCTGGATCTAATGATACGCTTGCTGTCGAAGCCTTTCCTTGTCCCCATGCAAAAACCAAAGGAAGAATAAATAAAGCAGCAAAAGTTGATAAAAATAATCCGCCGATTACTGCTCTGCCCAGTGGCGAAGATTGATCCCCCGCTTCACCAATACCCAGCGCCATTGGCACCATACCGGCAATCATTGCTGCTGCAGTCATTACAATCGGACGTAATCTCAATGCAGCAGCCTCTTTTGCTGATAGCATCGCATTGCCATTATGCATTCTTAATTGCTCCGCATTAGTGATTAATAAAACTGCATTAGATATAGAAACCCCTACCGACATAATCATGCCCATATAAGATTGTAGATTTAGAGTAGACCCACATAATACCAATAATGACAAGGAACCTAGTAATACAGCTGGCACTGTAGTTAATACAATCGTAGAAACTTTAAAAGATTGAAAATTAGCCGCCAACATTAAAAATATTACTATGATGGCAACGATTAAACCATTTTGTAAACTATCCAGTGTTTCATTCAACGTATTACTTAAGCCAATCAATTCCACATTGACTCCACGTGGCAAAGTTCCAAGATCTTCAATCGCTTTATTGACATCTTTTGCTGCAGTTCCTAAATCTTTTTTAAACATGTTTGCGGTTACTGTTAAAACTGGCAAAGCACCTAAGTTATCAGTTTCTCCATAAGTTGAATCTATTGTAAAAGTGGCTACATCGCCTAACAAAGGTCTGGATGAATTTTTTGAAATCGGAATCTCTCCCATTTCTTCTCTGCTTGTCATTTTATTTTCTGGTATCTGTACTTGAACAGCATAAGCAACACCCGCCTTTTCATCGATCCAAGTATTTTTTTCTACATACCTTGACGAAGAGGTAGAAGCAGTCAATGATCTTGAAATGTCGGATATATCTACACCCAATTGGGCGGCTCTTACTCGATCAATGTTAATATTAATAGCAGGATAACTAATCGATTGTCCCAACTGTGCATCTCTTAAATAAGGTATCTTATTTAATTTTGCTATTAACTTCTGAGCATATTCTTCGTTCACTTTTTTATCTCTTCCAGAAAATCTTATTTCGATTGGCGTAGGTGAACCTTGACTTAATATTTTTTCAGTCAACTCAATTGGCTCAAAAGAAAGTTTAATCCGATTATCTATCAGCTTAGATGTATTTCTAATTTTATCTTTCAATTCATCTAGATCTAATTTTACATTCTCTTTCAAGGCTATTTGCAAAACAGCTTCATGCGGTCCAGCCATCCATAGAAAAATAGGACTCATTGAAAATAATTGAGGATGCATCCCCACATAAGCAGAAGTGATAGAAATATTTTCTTTACCAACAGTTTTGGTAATACTATCCATTAACTGAAGCGTAGTTAATTCGGTGTGTTCCACTCTTGTTCCATCAGGCAAACGCATTCTCACCATAAATTGTCCACCATTTACTTTAGGCAATACATCATGACCGATACTTTTAATTAAATAACCAGCGCCCAAACAAACTAACACTAGATAAATAATCACAATAGGTTTTCTATAAGGCATCATTCTAGTGATAAAATTGAGATACCTTTTTCTTATTCTTTCAAAAGGAGTCAATTTCTCCTTAGTAATATTTTTCTCTAATAATCTAGCTTTTTGACTCCAAGTATCCGACTCAGAAGAAGCATCTAATCCAGCTGCAGCAAATTCTTCGACATCAGTCATCTCTTTACCATCAGCACGTTGATGATGCTTCACTTTCATAATCCAATTAGCCATCACTGGTACAAATGTTTGTGCTAAAAAATAAGAAACAACCATACTAAATCCTATTGCCATAGCCAGTGGTAAAAATAAAGAACCAGGAATTCCACTCATTGTAAAAGCAGGTGCAAATACAGCTAGGATACAAAATAAAATCAACAATTTAGGAAAGGCAATTTCTTTACAAGCATCCCATATAGCAAGGGCTTTAGGTTTACCCATATCCAAATGCTGATGAATATTTTCAATCGTAACCGTACTTTCATCCACTAATATTCCGACGGCAAGTGCCAAACCACTTAAGGTCATAATATTAATCGTTTGTCCAAATAGATTTAAAAAAAGTACTGCAGAAATAATAGAAGTAGGTATGGTTAAAATAACAATCAGTGCTCCTCTTAAATCACCCAGAAAAAGCACCACCATTAAAGCGGTAAGAATAGCACCGATAACCCCTTCACTCAAGAGGCTCTTTACTGCATTAATTACATACGTTGACTGATCAAATTCATAGGTTAGTTTTACATCTTCAGGTAATTGAGCCTGCATTTTAGGCATCTCCTTCTTTAAATTCTGAACCACTTCCCAGGTAGAAGCATCCGCACCTTTTGCAATACTGATATAAACAGAACGTCTTCCATTAACCAATGCATATCCCGATGTAACATCTGCACCATCCTCAACAGTGGCAACATCTTTTAAATATAAATTCTGAACTCCTCCTTTAAAGAGTGGGATATTTTCAAAATCACTGATGTTTTTAATCACTGTATTGGCTGGAGTGATATAATTTTTATCTCCCATCCGCACATTTCCAGAAGGTGTTGGCTGATTATTAATGCGCATCGCTTCCACCAATTGGTCGGGTGTTAAATTATGCAATCTTAATAATTCTGGATCTGCTTTGATCACTACGGTTCTTACATTTCCACCAAAAGGAGGTGAACCAATTAAACCTGGCACAGTAGTAAATGTAGAACGAACATAAATATTAGCCATGTTCAACAATTCGTTATTCGTTCTTTTAGAACTACTCAAAACTAATTGTCCAACTGGTAATGTGGAGGCATCAAAACGGATAATGAATGGTGGACTGGAGCCTGGAGGGAAATTGGTTTGCGCTCTATTTCCAAAAGAACTCACTTCAGCAGCAGCCTGCGCCATATTAGTTCCAGGATAGAAATTAATTTTCATTAATGTCAGCCCTTGAATATTTTTTGTCTCTATACTTTTTATTCCGTTTACAAAAAGAAAAATATTGATGTATTGTTTAGCAAAAAAAGATTCCATCTGAGAAGGAGTATATCCGCCAAAAGGATGAGAGATATAAATAACCGGCATATCCAATGTAGGGAATATGTCAATCTTAATTGTTTTCAGCGCTTTGACACCAAAAAATAAAAGCCCTGCTGCCAATACAAGAATGGTGATAGGCTTTCGTAATGCAAAACGAATTAAATTCATAAAGAAGTATAATTATTTCAATTAAAAACTAATCGCTATTAAAACTGGTTTTCAAATATACTAAAGTCGCCACTAGAGGCTGCCTTCAGCAAAAGCGCTTGCCAAACATTATTATAAGCGATATCTCTATCTGTTTCAGCCCTCACTAATACATAGAGTGTTTGAGTAAGGTCTACTAAATTTGTTAACCCATTTTTATACAACACTGATTTTTGGATATAAGCATCTGTTGCAGCTTTTATCTGCACAGGTGTTTCTTTATAAATGTTAAGCGCATTTTTTATTTTAACATCCGACAATTGCAATTGCGCGGTTATTTGCTGATTAACAAAATCATACTCATCTTGCAACCCCTTACTTATTAAGTTTTGAGATTTTAACTGTTGAGCAATTCTGTAGGGTTGCGTAATATTCCAGGTTACTCCTACGGCCAACAAATAGTTTGTTCGAGTAGGAGAAATCCCTGACCAATAATTTTTGGTGAAATCAAGTTGATTGGTTGGGTAATCACTTTTAAATCCAGAACCTCTTCCTTGTAAAACGCCTACGGCTGTAAATACTGGATAGGATGTTGTTTTAATAAAACGTGATTGTGCATCACTTGCGATTATTCTACTTTGATAAAACTGAAGTAATGGATGCTCTTTAATAACAATCGAATCTTCAGAAATTTTCGGAATTCTATTGATAAAAAAACTATCTAAACTATACGCTTGAGGAGCTATTCCTACTAACTGAAACAATTGATTGGACAAAGCAGCCTCCTGATCAATTGATTTAGTTAATATAATTTTTGCTGAAGAATATTCTGCATTTGCTTGAGACGAATCTACACCAGGAATCATTCCACTTAAACCCTTTGCTACTGCAATGCGTCGAAAAGTATCTGCTCTATTTAGATTTTTTTCATAAGAACGTTTCAATTGCTGGGCTGCAATCAAATTTAAATAAGCTGCTGCAATTTTAATTTTATGCTGAAATAATTCTTGATCAAGATCTTTGGTATCTTTTGCCGCAATTGCTTCTGCGACTTTTACTTTTTCCTTCGCCTTGCCAAAAGCAAAAAAGTCCCAGTTAATATTGGTAACATATGACGCCCCAAATGCCGCATTACTATTTTGCTGAGCAAAGGCAGGACCTGCAGATGCAACCCCTAAACCATTAAAACCGAATAATGGACCAAATTGCCCATTCACTGTTCCAAAATCATGCTGTGCGCTTAGATTAAAGTTGGGGAGATTTTCCCTCTTCACTTGCTCAACAGAAATTTTAGAAGCTTCAGCATATTTTGTTTTTGCTTTGATAATGCCATAATTTTTTACTCCCTCTGCTAAAGCATCTCTTAAAGAAAATACTTTTTGTCCATAGGAATGGCTGAATTTTAATACAGTTATTAAAACAAAGAAAACTATTGGTCTGATGCTAAACATTTTCGTATTAAAGATTATTGGAATAGGAAATTTAATCGCTCAACTAGACCTTAAAAGTAGCCATTATTTTATTGACTCTAATCGAATTAGAAAAAATTGAAATTTTAGCAACCTAGATAGATATATTTAAATAAAATGGCCTGTCCCCTTTTGATTTAGGAGAATTTAAAGCAGGCTAAGGAATAGTTAGGTTTATGGGGTAATTTATCAGCCCTCTATTTAGAAAATCTCTTGCAATTTACTCCCTTACTTTTCTAATGAAAAAGCCACATAAGAATCTCCTGAACTTGCCTTTAATTTTCCGCCGCCACAAGCAATCACTACATATTGTTTTCCATTTTTTTCATACACTGCGGGCGTTGCAAAACCAGCCGCTGGCAAATCAAGTTCCAATAATAATTTTCCAGTTCTTTTATTAAACGCGCGAAATTTTGCATCCTTTGTAGCTGCTATAAAAATCAATCCACCCGCTGTAACAACTGGACCTCCATAATTTTCAGTACCCGTATGAATTCCTTTTGCTTTAAATTCTGGAACGTCACCCAAGGTATCTTTCCAAACTAATTCGCCAGTATTTAAATTAATCGCGTTTAAAGTCCCCCAGGGTGGCGCCACAGCAGGGTATCCTTCCTTTGTCAAAAATTTATTATAGCCTGTCGCAGCATAAGGTAGTTTATCCCATTCATTTATAGCACGGACTGGTGCAACAAATTTTTCTTTCTGTACGGTCTCATTTTTTAAAATAAAACTTGCGATAGCTTTTTTCTCTGTGAGGGATAATTGTGAAAATGCAGGCATCATTCTTCTTCCACCAGTCAACAATGCAGTGAATTGTTGTTCAGTGTATTTTTTATTGATATCAATCAATGCTGGATAATTTCCTGCTCCCTTTTGATCAGGTCCATGGCAGGGCATACAACTTGATCGGTATAATCTTTCTCCAGCTTGCAAATTTGTCTCCAACTTGATTGGTTTCTCCTTTACATCTACCATCGTTAATACCCAAGGCATTTCATTCGCATTCACATAGAGTATTCCCGTTGTAGGATCAAATGCAGGTCCACCCCATTCTGCACCTCCATCAAATCCAGGAAAAATAATCGTTCCAGCCTTGGATGGCGGATGATACATATTTCCTGTTTTATAAGAAGCTAATCTATTTTTAATATCTTGATAAGAAGAATCAGGTATAATATTATTCAAATCTTTTTCTAATAATATTTGACGAGCAAATGGTTTAAAGAAAGAAGGAATAGGTTGAGTAAGAGAGGGCTTTTCTCCTACCAATTCACTCACTGATGGAACAGCCGTTTCATTAATTGGATAGATAGGTTTACCTGTTACCCGATCAAATAGAAAAATAAATCCACTCTTACTAACACTCACCAGCGCTTCAATATTTTTTCCATCTTTTGTGATGTTGACCAATACAGGTGAGGTAGGTAAATCTCTATCCCATATGTCATGATGCACTGTTTGAAAATGCCAGATTCGTTTACCTGTTGAAGCGTCTAATGCCAACACTGAGTTGGCATATAAATTATCTCCCAATCTTTTACCTCCATAAAAATCATAGGCGGCAGAACCGGTTGGAGCAAATACAATTCCCTTTGCTTCATCCAAACTAAATCCTGACCAAGCATTGGCTCCGCCAATATGTTGATACGCTTCTTTATTTTCCCAACTTTCAAAACCTGGTTCACCTGGGTTAGGAATCGTATGAAAAATCCAACGCATTTTTCCCGTATGAACATCATAAGCTCGAATATGACCTGGTGCAGATGGAGAAGATTCTGAAACACTAGACCCGATAATCAGTAAGTCTTTATAAATAATTCCAGGGGTAGTAGATACGACATATAAATCACTTGCTTCCACGCCTAAATCTTGATGCAAATCAATTCTACCTTCAGATCCAAATGAACCAATGGGTTGGCCAGTTAATGTGTTTACACAATAAAGATATCCGCTAGCAGAATAAAAAATTCGTTGGTCTTCCTTGCCATTTTTATAATAAGCTAAACCACGACATACATTTATAGAAAAAGGTCTTGCTGGTTTTCCTCCAATTGATTTCATGTCATTTGGATTAAATACCCAACGCTCTTTTCCTGTGCCAGCGTCTAAAGCAAATAATTTAAGTTTGGGAGAAACGCCAAACAATATGCCGTCAATTACTAAGGGGTTGGTTTGAATCTGAGACTTATCGTCCCCATCTCCAGTATGGTACTCCCATACTTTTTGTAAACTCAACACATTATTAGTATCAATCAGCGATAAGTTAGAATAATGGTTATTGGCCTTATTGCCTCCATAGCTCGTCCATTCTTCAGGAGATTTGCAAGCGCTAAGAATAGATGTGATCAGAAAAAATAATACGATGAAAATATTTTTCATAAAAGCGATATTAAAAATAGAGATATGTTTTTTTACTATAATAATAGAGATTTTAAACGCTGTTAAGTTATCGATTTTCAATCTAAAAATAGTAAAAAAAAATCCCATGTATTATAAGTTCATTAGAGCTGTAGGAATTCGTAAATCCAATTGGATATAATCTTTCTCTCGAATTAATTCCGAGGTTTCTACTTAATGAGAGATAAAATATGAGCCGCTAGGTAGAAGCATTTCTCAGTTAACAGAAGAGAATCTTGAGAAAATAAAAATAAATGGAAGCTTACTTTTTAAATATCGGATTGACTCGTAAATAAGTGTCACCATCAAAACTGATACGATAATCAGATTTGAAATGAGTGCTTTTATAATAATAATCTGTTGTAATAATTTGCGCTCCTGATTTACAAGCAGCTTCAAAATCGGAACGATCATTTTCTCTAGCCATCTTGGTGTCGGCATCTGACCTTGTTCTAACCAAATAACCTTTTTTTACTAATGTATTGATGGTGCTGTCTTGAGGGCGATTTCGAATTAGTATGGCAGCTTCTGGCGAACCTGGTTCAGCATTTGCAAAAAGCACCCTTCCTTTTAATGAAGGATGATTTTGTACATAGGTTTTTATTTTATTGCCCGTTTCATCAAGAATAAAAATAAATTTACCCCTCGCCTCTTTTAATGAAGGCCAGTTGCCAGCAGTAACAGCACTCTCTAAACTTTTATATTTACCCCTTACTTGATCAGGAGTTATTAAATTTTCTTTACCCAAATAAGTAATGATCTCTTTATCCAATGCATCAAAAATTTCAGCTGTAAATTTTTCTGGAGCTGTAAAGCCAGCTCTTTTCATATCATCGTCCTTTGCATTCATGGTAATAAATACAGGATAATGAGTTTTATGTTTAGCAGACCATGCTTTCAATTCTTCCAAGCATTGCCTAAATGTCAATGAATTACTTCGAAAATCAATCTCAGGAATATGAAAAACTTTAAAGCCAGGTTGCTTCATTACCCCATCAATATCATAAGCAGGCTGTCCTGGTACCCAATCTAATCCTTTTGGATGTGCATACCGGCCGCCAGCAGTATCTGAATAAACATCTATTTCCAAATTACACAATCCAAGATTTAATTGTTCTGTCAACGACACATGACTATACTCTATTTTACTCATGGATACAGAATCCCTTTTACTCAGCATTTTAAACAATTGGGGGTCAATAGCCCTCTTGTAACTATTGTGCGAACCGATCACTTGTAGCTGATTAATACGCAAAAGATCAATTTGAGAAAAAGCAGATTGAATGCTCAATAAACTTATAATAGTGGAGATAAAATATTTCATCGTCTTTCTAGTTTTTATCTGGATTCTAAATCACTAAAGATTTTAATTTCAGTGTAGGTTTAAACAAAGTTATAATAAAAACAATTGACATAATGCCAGTTTACTAATCATCACAATAGTTTAATATTGATAAAATTACCACCGTCTACATTAAGTAATTGCATAGGATATACCACCCTGAAATACCAGTTAATATTGATAGCTAAGCGCATAAAATAGTGAGGTTGAGTAAAATTTAAATCTTACTCAACTTTATCTCCTTTCTAAAAAACAGGAAAAAATTACTACCCTCCAAAATACTTTTAAAATTTAGGGCAATTAATCAAGTTAGATTTATTATTATTGAACACCTTTATGATTGAAAACTCTGCAGTACGATAATAAGCTCCTGCAGTTTTATCGGAAGAATAATTAATGTCGTAGGAAAATCCGAAACGCAATAAATTGTATTCAACTCCAACATAGGGTATAACTGCATCATTATACCTTAGCCAAGTACCCAAATATAATTCGTAGTAGCTAGTAGATTTTCCATCAATAAAATAACTCGCCGCCCCTCCTACAATTATTTCTCTATAATCTCCTTGTTGCTGGTATTGGAAACTAGTGTGCAGCGTAGTATTCACTCCTACTGGGAAATATCCACCACCATGAACAGTATACCTTCGCTTAATATAATAATCTGAATTTAAAGTAGTCGTTGCAGGTTCTAATATATGATTCACAGCCGCTCCAAAATAAAGGCTTCTTCCATTTTCATTGGAGGCATTATAAATAATACCAGTATTTAAATCTACTATTTTCTTTTGCGTATTTGAAATTTGTAGGGGTTCAGTTGTAGTCAATAAAAAACCACCAGGTGTAAGCTGGTCTTCAAATTTAGCCAAACTACTATTGAAATTAGCACTGCCATAGGCAGCTTGAAAACCAATCGATAAGGAATGGTTAGCTAATGCATCAAAACCTTTTTTAAAAGAAAAAGAACCTGCTAAATAATTTTGTTTTAAAAGCCCATTGCCACTTTGATCGGTCAGTGCATTCAATCCAATACTTAGCCGATTGTATGGAGCCATTTTCGTTAATAAAATAGGCGCATCTGCCGAAAAAGTAGTCGTAGAAAATGCATTATTAAAAGAAGCCCATTGATTTCTGAAATTTCCTGCAAGCCTTAACGAACCATTGAAATTTCCAGTGTTGGCAGGATTGAGCGTTAAAGGCGAAGAATAAAACTGTGAAAAATTTGCATCTTGTGCGCGCGCGCAATTAAAAATGTTAATTAGTAACAAGAGTATGGTGGTATGCTTCAACATATTCATTATCTAAATAAAGTTATATTACCTTTTACCTCTTCAGTAGTTCCATTTTGCAAGGTGATGATGATATAATAAACATAGGTTCCGTTATCAGCGACTCTTCCTTTATAGTAACCATCCCATCCACCCAAATATTCATTTGGTTTAGTATTCTTAACATTAAAAACCCTTTCGCCCCAACGATTAAAAATTTGAAACTGATTAACAGTAATTACTTCTTTACCAGCAATCACATAAAAATAATCATTTACACCATCCTTATTAGGAGTAAACACATTGGGTAGTGCGAGATGAGATCGATAATAGGTTTTTATATGAACAAAAGTTGAATCGGTACAAAAGTATTTATTAGACCCTGTGATTTTATATTCTCTATTAATATTCGTTGTAACCACAGGAGATAAACAGTCGTTGCAACTCAATGCTTCACTAGGTGTCCAAAGAAGTTTTTTATATGTGTCCCCTTGATTAATAATATTGACAGAAAATCCTTCTCCACGAAATGCTTCATAATCAGCAGGCTGAGCGATTAATTTAAAAGGGATGTATTTTTTTTGTATTAAATTATTAGCAGTCTGTAATTCAAATTGAAGGAGTGCTCGATTGATAAAAACAAATACATTGGGCGTTTGAGTCATTTTTATAACAGCAGGAACAACTGCACATCCATTAGTAAACATAGTAGATGGGTCAACAAAAGTAGACCCTAATTTATTGGCAGCTCCAAGTGTTATATCGTTATCGAAATATTCAATCTCAACTTTCTTCTTCAACCTTGTATAACCATTGGTTAAACAAACTTTTACATTAACCAACAGACTATCGTTTTTAAAACAATCTATACCCGAACTATCTAAACTAATATCTATCGGGAAAACTTTAATGTATGCAGTTGCTGAATCAGTACAATTAAAACTATTTTTTGCTATCGCCTTCATTAAAACAGTATCTGTTACACTTAATATTGGATTAACACAGGTAGTACAAGAAAGGCCAGTGACAGGGCTCCATACAACAGAGGAGATTGGGTCGTCTGATTTTTTTTGCACCAATAATGAAAGCGTTGAATTGGTATATACTGTGGTATCAATAGGAGTTGCAACTACTTTAAATTGAAATTTTTGTATGAAAGCTGTATTGTTGGTTTCACTCAATTCATCCAACAAATTATTTTCATCAAATACCAATGTTAAAGAATCTTGATTAGGTTTACTGACGCCAATAATTTGTGTAAAAGTGGCAGAACATTTTCCTAAAATATCTGTCGGTAAGATAAAGCTATTGTTCAATTTCTTAGGATTAGGAAGTCCAGGAAATTGATCATAAAAACTAACGACTGCTCCTGCATGAATGGTATCGTAGCCATTATTATTTATTCCAAAAACAACACGGATACTGTCATTTTTATAACACCTAACTTCAAAAATAGCAATAGAACCATCTTGTTTTGGATCAAGTACGGTCAAGGTATAAGTACCAGAGTTCGATACACAAGCACCTTTGGAAGCGGTAAGTTTTATTTTATAAGTTCCCGGCTGCAAAAAATCATATAACAGATCTTTTGATGTTCCAGCATTTGAAAAATTAGCTCCAGTATTATCGGATACAAACCATTGGTAATTGGTTGCGCCGTAAGAAGTATTTTGAAAGAGTACTGGATCTTTATAAATAACACTAGTAGACGCAATTATTCTTTTATCCGGGGAAAACCTTGCCACCACTCCACAATCAGCCATCACATTTCCTGTATAAGAAGAAAGACAGGTACGGCCAGCAGTAAAAGCGAGTAATTTAATTGCATAGGTCGTAGCGGTAGTAACTTGATAACTAAAAGCCTGCGTAGTAGCAACCAATACCCCATTAACATACCACTCATAACTAGTAGCACCTGTAGAAGTATTGTTGAAATTTACTATATCCCCTACAACAGGATGTGCATTTGAATACCAATCAAACTTAGCCACTATAGCACCGTTGCAGGGCGAATTACATCGATCACTATTGAGTAAAGTTCCCCCACTAAATATAGAAAGAAATGCATGCATTCTATCTGATTGGCCCTGAGTAAAAACTGTGGGGCAAGGACTACCATAATCCATGAAATTGGAAATATTATCAGGCACATCTTTAGTAAAAGGTCCAGAAACGGTATCCGTATTACAGGTGTTATCTGGACTATTACAAGGAGAAGATTTGGTGCTTTTATCAGGAGGGGTGTCACATACTAAATCGCCATCAAGGGTACAATCTGCATTAGCACAATTTTGCCCTTGAAAAGTATGTAATAAAGATAAGTAGTGTCCCATTTCATGAGCTACCAATGGGCCACTCAAACTACTAACTACTAATCCGCCACCAGCTGATGCATAACCACCAAAACCCACTCTTTGCCAACTACCGCATTCGAAAACCGTAGGTGGTATCTCTCCCTTAATCGAAGAGACCAACCAAATGTTTGCATAAAACTTAGGATCCCATTGAGTCAAAGTAGCCAATACCCCCGATTCTAAATCAACATCTATATTTTCGTAGTAGGAATTCACTCGGTCAATACCATTTGTTAAAGATCCATCGGGCGCTGTATTTGCTAAACAAAATTGAATGCCTGTATTTACACCCAGCGGATCTACTGAATAAGTTCCTTGGTGTGCAAATGCATCATTTAACTCCTTAATTCCATCAATGACCATTTGGTTGGTTATCGACTCGGGGTTTGAATTAATAATATGCACTACAACAGGTATAGAGATAATGCCAGTAATAGGTGAAACGGAAGTGCTTTTATCTATACCGCTTTTTTTAGCATTCGAATTAGTACGATTATTCTTATTGGCAGATTGCAAAGAAGGAGTATACATTCGAATTTGCGCATTTAGTTTTTCTTCGTTCGCTCTAAAGTCAGGATTTTTTCTTAAGATTTGAATAAGATTATCAGCACCACATGCATTGGGTTGAAAAATATTTTTATTGGATTGAGCAAACACTATGATTGATGAAAGCAGAAAAATGCTAACTAGTATTTTTTTCTTTTTCATGTGTAGAAAATTGAGTGAAAGCTTACAAATTCCTTTTGAAGAAAATGACTGACCTCTTTGAATTAAAATGAATTATTGAAGGTATTAACAAATCTTGTAATAGTATTTAGATTTAGAAATACTTCTAAGTTAAAGTTTATCAACTGCGCATATCTAAGGAAATCTATTCCGACAAATTTTTAATGATTATCACCGTGACATTGCGTATTGGATTTATTAGTAGTACAAATATATCTGTAATCGCTAAATAGTTGCGATATTTATCCATTCAAAATAAAGTAAACTACCTATGTCATTAAGCAGCAATTTCGAAGAAATCATACAACGCAGACGTTCTAACCGAAAATTTGATAAAAATATTGAAGTGCCAGACGAGGTGATCAAACGAAGTTTAGAGCGCAGTATATTGTCTCCTAATAGTAGCAATATGCAACTTTGGGAATTCCAATGGATTAAAGACCCTGTATTAAAAGAAAAATTTACCGCCCTTTGCTTAGACCAAAATGCCGCCAAAACTGCCAAACAATTGGTGGTTTTTGTTACCAGAAAAGACCTTTGGAAACAAAGAGCCGCTTGGAATTTTAATAAAATTAAAGAAGGTATTTCTGGTGAACCTAATACAGCACAAAAAAAAGGACTATACTATTATGGTAAATTAATGCCACTCGCCTACCGCTCGGATATATTTGGAATCTTTACTTTAATCAGAAGATTACTCTGCTTTTTTATGGGTCTTCAAAAACCATTTATGCGTTTTGGTGGTGATGCAGATCAGCGCGTTACCGTGCATAAATCTTGCGCCCTTGCTGCACAAACGTTTATGCTATCTATTGCCGCAGAAGGTTTTGAATCTTGCCCAATGGAAGGCTTTGATGCCGTTCGTGTAAAAAAAGCGTTACAATTACCAGCCGGTGCAGAAATTAATATGATTATTGCAGTTGGTAAAGGGACAGAAGCAGGCGTTTGGGGACCAAGGTTTAGAGTCCCTTACAACGAAGTTGTTGTTGAACGATAATTACAAAATAAATAATAAAAAAACCTCTCATTATTGAGAGGTTTTTGGTGGAGTCTGTGCCCTACTGAACTTTTCGGCTATAACCACTTATCTATTAGTTGTTTATTGATTTTAGTTTGATCTAGTACTCCCTTTTTTCGCACTTATTCTACTACTGCAAGTTCAAAGATCGTTTGTTTTTCCAAATATAAATAAA
>CANCRO010000070.1 GCA_947380605.1 Chitinophagaceae bacterium | reverse complement strand
GGTTCAGCAGCCCTTGGATCTTCATCGATGTTAACCTCCTTCAAGGACAGAGAAGATCTACCCGAAGCCCAATTGAAATTGAAAGGAAATATAAATCATTCAGTTTGTGCATGGTGCTACGGCAAAATGAGCATTGAAGAATTATGTTTGGGAGTAAAGAAAATTGGTTTTTCAGCAATTGATTTGGTAGGACCTAAAGACTGGCCCACATTGAAACAACATGGAATATTTTCTTCAATGTGTAATGGAGCAGAAACTGGTTTGAACAATGGTTTTGCTGAAAAAAAATTCCATGAAAAGTTAATTCAGAATTATACAGAAATGATTCCATTGGTGGCTAAGGCAGGGTATAAAAACCTTATTTGTTTTAGTGGTAACCGTCGGGGTATGGATGATGAAACTGGATTAGTTAATTCAACCGAAGGGTTAAAAAAAATCATAGGATTAGCCGAACAGCATGGTGTTATTCTTCATATGGAATTACTCAATAGTAAGGTGAATCACAAAGATTATATGTGTGATAAATCTAATTGGGGAGTTGAATTGTGTAAAAGAGTAGGTTCTGAAAACTTTAAACTACTCTATGATATTTATCATATGCAAATCGATGAAGGAGATGTAATTGCTACGATTAGAGCCAATCACCAATACTTTGGTCATTACCATACAGGCGGTGTTCCTGGAAGAAATGAAATTGATGATACGCAAGAGTTGTATTACCCAGCAATCATGAAAGCGATTCTAGCAACAGGATTTAAAAATTATGTTGCTCAAGAATTTATTCCTGCAAAGGAGGATAAAATGCAATCCTTGAAAGAAGCAATTAAAATATGTGATGTATAAACCGCTTTGAATTATTTTAATATTTTCAAAAGATTTAAAAAATAAGAAATGGCTGAAAATAAATATGACGCAATTGTGGTAGGCTCAGGAATCAGTGGAGGATGGGCAGCAAAGGAGTTGACTGAAAAAGGATTGAAAGTATTAATGCTAGAAAGAGGCAGAAACATCGAGCATATAAAAGACTACACGAGTGCGGCTAAAGCTCCATGGGAATTTCCTCATGCTGGTGGAAGAACTCAAAAAATGATTGAGGATTATCCCGTTTTGAAAAGAGATTATCCGCTCAATGAAATGAATCTTGATTTCTGGGTAAAAGATAGTGAGAGTCCTTACACTGAAGTAAAACGCTTTGATTGGTTTAGAGGATATCATGTAGGCGGTCGTTCATTGATGTGGGGTCGTCAAAGTTATCGCTGGAGTGATTTTGATTTCGAGGCTAATTCAAAAGATGGCTTTGGTGTTGATTGGCCTATTCGCTATAAGGATATTGCACCTTGGTATGAGTATGCAGAAAAATTTGCTGGCATCAGTGGTTCAATAGAAAATTTACCTCAATTACCGGATGGTCATTTTATGCCCCCTATGGAATTAAATTGCGTGGAAAAAGATGTAGCTACTCGACTTAAAAAGCATTACAATAATGTTCGTACTATGATTATCGGACGTACAGCCAATATTACTGTGCCTCATGAAGGTAGAACGAATTGCCAATATCAAAATAAATGTTGGTTAGGTTGTTCATTTGGTGCTTATTTTAGTACGCAGTCTGCTACACTTCCTGCTGCAATGAAAACGGGTAATCTAACCGTTCGTCCATTTTCAATTGTTACCAAGCTTATTTATGATAAAGATTCTAAAAAAGCTAAAGGAGTAGAAGTGTTGGATGCAGAAACGAATCAGACTTATGAATTTTTCAGTAAGATTGTTTTTGTGAATGCTTCTGCATTAAATTCTACTTGGTTATTAATGAACTCTGCTACTGATATTTGGCCAGAGGGCTTAGGTAGTAGTAGTAATGCACTAGGACATAATTTAATGGATCATCATTTGGGCGTTGGCGCTAGTGGAGATGTAGAAGGTTATGAAGATAAATATCTTTATGGTCGTCGTGCTAATGGAGTATATATTCCGCGTTATAGAAATCTGTTTGGAAATAAGAGTGATTATTTACGTGGCTTTGGTTATCAAGGTGGTGCCAGTCGTGATGGATGGAAAAGACAGATCGCTGAGTTATCTATTGGTGCAGATTTTAAGGATGCTTTATCAGAACCTGGTTCATGGAAAATGGGTATTGGAGGTTTCGGCGAAATTCTTCCTTATGCAGAAAATAAAGTAACACTGGATAAAACTAAAAAAGATAAGTGGGGACTTAACGTGTTGGCAATTGATTGTGAATTGAAGGAAAATGAGTTAAAAATGCGTAAAGATATGATCAGTGATGCAGTAGAAATGTTGGAAGCTGCAGGAGTTAAAAATGTTAAAGGACGTGATGGAGATGGAACTCCTGGTAGAGGTATTCATGAAATGGGAACCGCTAGAATGGGTAAGGATCCTAAGACATCGGTATTAAATGGTAATAACCAAGTTTGGGATGCAAAAAATGTATTTGTTACCGATGGTGCTTGCATGACTTCAGCTTCTTGTGTTAATCCATCACTCACTTACATGGCTTTAACTGCAAGAGCGGCTAATTTTGCAGTAGAAGAATTAAAGAAAGGAAATTTATAGTAATCATTAATAATTTAAAAGATGAATATGAATAGAAGAGATCTCCTTCAAAATGTAGCAATTTTACTTGGAGGATCTATTGTTGGAGGTTCAGTTTTTAGTTTGTCCGGTTGCAATTCAACTGATCAAGCAGTGAATGCTTTGTTTAGTCAAAGTCAAGTGGATTTTATGAATGAAATCGCTGACACTATTTTACCGACTACTTCAAGTCCTGGTGCAAAAACGGCTAACGTGGGTAAATTTATGTCGGTGATGGTTTTTGATTGTTATGAAGCCTCCAATCAAAAAATATTTATGGAGGGGCTGAAAAAAATTGATGAATTAAGTGAAAAGAAATTCGGTAAATCATTCGTTAAAGCTGCTGCTGCTCAAAGAACAGAATTGTTACAAGCCTTAGATAAAGAACAAAAAGAATACCAAGCAACTAAAACGAAAGAAGCGCCTTCTCATTATTTCAGAATGATGAAAGAGCTTTCTGTTTTGGGTTATTTTAGTTCCAAAGAAGGCGCTACACAAGCTTTGCGCTATTTACCTATACCTGGTAAGTATGATGGATCCTATCCCTACAAAAAAGGGGATAAGGCTTGGGCAACTTAATTAGCTTTTAATTAAAAACGCTTGCTGCTTTATAATTCTTACCCTTTTTTTGGGAGTAGCATTATAAAGCAGTTTGTATAATAGGGAAACCATTTAATAAAAGCTATTGCATTTTTAATTACAAAAAGGTTACTTCCAAGTTTTATTTTTTTTGAATTAATAATATTATATGAATGATCGTCGAAGTTTTTTGAAAAATTCTGCATCCCTTGTGGGGAGTAGTTTATTGCTTTCTGCTTTTGATAGTAGTGCCTTTACTATTTTAAAAAGTGGTATTGCTCCAAGTGATCAAGTAAATATTGGCGTCATTGGTGCTAATGGAATGGGTTGGAATAATGTATTGGCTGCATTAAAAGTACCGGGTGTTAATTTGGTAGCCATTTGTGACGTTGATAAAAATGTTATCGATAAAAGATTAAAAGAATTGGATCTGCTGAATGGAAAAGCATCCAAGGTGAAGACTTATGGTCATTATAAGGAATTGTTAGGCCAGTCAGATATTGATGCAGTGGTAATAGGTACACCTGATCATTGGCATGCATTAATGATGATAGATGCGATGGCATCTGGTAAGCATGTGTATGTAGAAAAACCTGTTGGTAATTCAATTGGAGAGTGTAGGGCGATGGTGAGTGCACAGCAAAAATATAATAAGGTAGTTCAGTGTGGCCAATGGCAAAGAAGCCAACAACATTTTAAGGATGCAATAGATTTTGTTCATAGTGGTAAATTAGGAAATATTAGGACGGTAAAAGTTTGGTGTTATTTAGATTGGAAACAGCCTATTCCAGTAATGCCAGATACTCCTGTGCCAGCAGGAGTGGATTATAAGCAATGGCTCGGTCCTGCAAAAACGCATGCTTTTAATATCAATCGATTCCATTTTAATTTTAGATGGTTTTGGGATTATGCTGGAGGTTTAATGACAGATTGGGGAGTTCATTTATTGGATTATGCATTTTTGGGAATGAAGGCTAAGATGCCGAATTCAATAGTTTCTGTTGGGGGTAAGTATGCTGCTCCAGATTCAGCTTATGAAACACCTGATACTTTAATGGCACTCTATGAGTTTGATAACTTTAATATTATTTGGGATCACGCAGTAGGTATAGGGAATGGAAATTATGGTCGTGATCATGGTATTGCCTTCATAGGAAATAATGGTACATTAGTTTTAAGCCGTTCTGGATGGGAAGTGATAGAAGAAAAAAAGAATGTTGGAAAGGTGTTGGTGCCTTTTACAAAATCAGTTGACAATGGCGTTGAAAAGCATTGGATTAATTTTATTGAAGGGATAAAATCTAATCGTACTGCTCTATTACATTGTCCTATTCAAGAGGGAGCGCATGTTGCTACATTAGCTCAAATGGGTAATATTGCTTACCGAAGTAAACAAAAATTATTTTGGGATTTACAAAAGAATCAATTTTCTGATCCTGCTATAAATAAAAAATACCTTATGAATGAATATCATAATGGGTATAAGTTACCGAGTTTTTAAAATCAACTAATTGTTCATTCATTTTAAAGTTTAAATAAAAAATATGAAAAGTAAATGTTTATTGGTGATGATAGTCTTGTTAGGATGCGCTTCCATAACCATATCTGCTCAAGGAAAGGAGAAAGCTCAGTGGATAAATCTTTTTAATGGAAAGGATTTAACCGGATGGAAACAATTGAATGGAAAAGCTCATTATGAAGTAAAAAATGGAGAAATTATTGGTACAACAGTGCTAAATGAACCGAATAGTTTTTTGGCAACAGAAAAAACATATAGTGATTTTATTTTTGAGGTTGAATTTTTGGTGAGTGGTGATATGAACTCAGGTATTCAATTTAGGAGTGAAATAAATGATGCCAATGATAAGTGCAATGTAACGGATAAGAAAACACCACAAAGAGTTCATGGATACCAGATGGAAATTGATCCATCTTCTCGTGCATGGAGCGGTGGTATTTATGATGAAGCCAGACGAGGTTGGCTATATTCTTTAGAAAATAATCCATCTGCTAAACCTGCCTTTAAAAAGGATACTTGGAATCGCTATAGAATTGAATGTATTGGAAATAGTATTCGTACATGGGTAAATGGTGTTGCTTGCGCTCATCTAATTGATGAAATGACAACTAGTGGATTTATTGCCTTACAAGTACATGGTATCAAAGAGGCTTCTCAAGTGGGCAAACAAATCCGTTGGAGAAATATAAGAATTCAAACGGATCATTTAAAACCTTCTCCTGCAGACAATATTTTTGTTATTAATACCATCCCTAATAATATTGCTGAGGATGAAAAAAAATCTGGTCTGAGATTATTATGGGATGGTAAAACCACCAATGGTTGGAGAGGAGCTTATAAGAATTATTTTCCTGATAATGTTTGGTATATAGAAAATGGCACTTTGAATGTAAAAGGTAATAATGGTGCAGAATCTGCTAATGGAGGAGATATCGTAACCAAGGAAGAATTCTCTGCATTCGATTTGCAATTTGAATTTAAAATAACTGATACGGCGAATAGCGGAGTGAAATATTTTGTTACAGAAAAAGAACAGAACAGTGGTTCTGCAATTGGACTTGAATTTCAAATACTCGATGATGACAAGCATCCTGATGGTAAGTTGGGTTCCATTGGTAATAGAACAATGGCCTCTTTATATGATTTGATTCCTTCTTTAAAGATAACGCCAAGTAGAAGAGAGAAATTACCAATTGGTGAGTGGAATAGAGGAAGAGTGATTGTATTTCCAGATGGTAGAGTAGAGCATTGGATTAATGGATGGAAGGTAGTGGAGTATCAGCGCGGAACTCAGTATTTCTATGCGTTAGTAGCTAGAAGTAAATATGAGAAATGGCAAAATTTTGGGATGGCAGCTAAGGGGCATATACTTTTACAAGAGCATGGTACCCATGTGTCTTTTAGAAGTATAAAAATTAAAGAACTATAAGTTAAAGAGATTCTTCTTTAGATATTTATAAAAAAATACCTGCTTAAAATATTGGCAGGTATTTTTTTATAATTTATTTCTTTATTATATAAAATTGTCAGCATCTAGATACGTTTTTTTAGAGCCAACTTAATCTTCTTTATCTTTTATAGCGTTATTTCGTTCAATACCTATCGTATTGATTGCTAACTTAATTTTCTTCTTTGCATTGTTTTTATATTTTAAGATTTAAATTTACCGAGAATCATCAATTTAAAAGCGGGAATGTTTTCTAGGATATCTTTTATTATTTTTTTTGTAAGCCTAGTTTTTGTAGGAGATGCACAAATGACTCGTTTTTCATTTACAGAATCAAAAATGGGGGCTCCCTTTACAATTATTTTCTATTCAAACGATAGTGCTCAGGCAGCTAGTATTGCTAAACGTAGTTTTGCCTTGGTAGACTCCTTTAACTTTATTTTCAGTGATTATATTGACTCGAGTGAGTTGAGTAAGTTAAGTAAAACAGCAGGTCTAAATTCTCTACCAGTAAGTCTATCACCAGCGATGTATGATATTTTAATTCAATCTAAGAAAGCATTCGAGTTGAGTGAGGGTGCTTTTGACATAACCATGGGGCCACTTTCTAAATTGTGGAGAAAGGCTAGAAGGCAGCATCAATTTCCTGCTGATTCAACGGTAAAGCGTATTCGAAATTTAATAGGATTTGATAAACTAGTTTTCGATACGTTGAATAAAACGATTCGTTTAACTCAAAAAGGAATGCAATTGGATCTTGGTGGTATTGCCCAAGGGTATGTAGCTCAGAAAGTGATCAATTTTTTACATCTTCAAGGTCTTAATAATGCTTTAGTAAATGCTAGTGGAGATATTGTTGTGAGCGGAGCTCCTATTACTAAAGATGGATGGGTGGTAGGAGTGAATATTCCAGAAAAAACGGATGAACTTCTTGATCAAAAATTACTCCTTAAAAACCGAGCGATTACCACCTCAGGTGATGCCTATCAGTTTATAGAAAAAGATGGAATAAGGTATTCACATATCATCAATCCGGCTTCGGGTTATGGGGTTACTTTTCAACGAAATGTGACCGTTATTGCTGCAGATGGAACTACGGCCGATTGGCTGGCTACCGCATGCAGTATATTATCATTAAAAAAAGCCAAAAAACTTGCCTCTTTGCTAGGTGCAGAAGTTCTTATTGCAGAGATAAAAAGGGGCAGGCTACTATTAAATTCAACTAAGGGATTTAGATTTTTCTGGAAACAAGGTTAACGGTAATATTTGTTTTAATTATTTGCTTATCTTTCAGCTTCAATTACTTATTTTATTGTGAAGCATTTTTTGTTGTTATTTTCTGTTGTTTTTTCATTTGAATGGCTAACTGCTCAGACCTCCCCAGTTCCATTTTCAACTTATCAATTTAATGTACCTGGTTCTCAAGTTCAGTGCAAGATGGTTCCTATTCAGGCAGGTAGTTTTTTGATGGGAAGTGCAGATTCAGAAAAAGGTAGAGAAACTGATGAAGGTCCTCAGCGAAAAGTAACGATTGCTGCTTTTTGGATGGGTGCTTATGAATTGAGTAGAGATGAGTTTGATGTTTTTTATAAGGATGAAAATACAAGTGATAATTCCACTGTAGATGCGATTACTAAACCCACACCTCAATACATTGATTTAACTTGGGGTATGGGTAAAGAAGGGGGCTATCCAGTAAATAGCATGTCTCAGTATGCAGCTTTAATGTATTGTAGGTGGCTGTATAATAAAACAGGTGATTTTTATAGACTTCCTACAGAAGCTGAATGGGAATATGCTTGTAGAGCAGGATCAACCACTCGATTTTATTATGGTGATGATGAAAAACAGTTGGGAAAATATGCTTGGTATAAAGATAACAGTGAAGAGAAGTATCAAAAGGCAGGAATGAAGTTACCTAATGCTTGGGGGTTATACGATATGCTGGGTAACGTTAGCGAATGGACGCTTGACCATTATGATGAAAAAAGAATGGCAGGTATGGGGGCGCTTTCTGATAATCCTTTTGTAGAGCCTCAAAAAGCTCATTATCCAAAGGTGATAAGAGGAGGAGGATATACTGAAGAAGCGAATGATCTTAGAACTGCTAATCGTTCTAAGTCGGATCCGTTGATGAATCGTCGTGACCCTCAAATCCCGAAGAGTAAATGGTGGTTAACGGATGCACCTTCTGTTGGATTTCGAATTGTTCGTCCATTGGTTCAGCCTAGTGCGGAAGGAATCAATGAATTTTTTAAAAAGTATTTAGGAAAATAATTTTCTTTTGAAATAAAAAAGATTTCATTTCAATTTGCTAAACACTCATAAATTTTTTTACTCAATTTTTAATTATACATTGACCATTTAAATTAATTATTATGAAAAACGATGCTTCAAAACTTAGTAATCCTAACCGGAGAGAATTCTTACGTCAGGGTTCAATGATTGCTGGTGGATTAATTGCAGCTCCTCTTATTACGAATGCCAATTATTTTTCTGGTGCTGACGATGTGATCAAGATCGCCCTAGTGGGTTGTGGTGGTCGTGGAACTGGTGCTGCATCTCAAGCATTGCTTAGTAAGCAAAATGTTAGAATTGTTGCAATGGCAGATGCCTTTAGAGACAATTTAGATGCTTGCTACTTATCTCTAACGAGTGATGAAATGGCTGAATCTATTGGTGGTAAGGCTATATTAAAAACTAGGGTGGATGTTCCAGAAGAAAGAAAATTCACTGGCTTCGACGCTTATTTAAAAGCATTTGAATTTGCTGATGTGGTAGTATTAGCAACGCCTCCAGGTTTTAGACCTATTCATTTTGCTGAAGCAATCAAACAAAATAAGCACGTGTTTATGGAAAAGCCAGTTGCTACCGATCCAGCTGGTATTCAAAGTGTATTGGCAACTGCTGCTATCGCTAAACAAAAGAAATTAAATGTGGTGGTTGGCTTACAACGTCATTACCAAAATTCTTATCGTGAACTTTTTAAAAGAAAGGAACTAATTGGTGATATCACTTCTATGCAAGCATGGTGGAACAATGATGGTGTATGGGTTAGACCAAGAAAAGCTGGTCAAACAGAAATGGAATATCAAATGCGCAACTGGTATTACTTTAACTGGTTGTGTGGAGATCATATTACTGAACAGCATGTGCACAATCTAGACGCCGTTAACTGGTTTAAAGGTGGCTATCCTGTGAGAGCACAAGGAATGGGTGGTAGACAAGTGAGAAAAGGAAAAGAGCATGGAGAAATCTTTGATCATCATTATGTAGAATATACTTATGCTGATGGAAGTATTTTGAATAGCCAATGTCGTCATATACCTGGTACTACTAGTAAAGTGGATGAATTGTTTGTGGGAACAAAAGGTAAGATCCAGGCAGGCGCTGCTAATATCCTTGATCACAGTGGTAAAGTATTATACCAATTCGATAAAAAAACTGAAAATAATCCTTATCAAACTGAACACGTAGAATTATTTGCCGCTATCGCAAAAGGTGAATACAAATTTGCTGATGCGGAAAATGGAGCTAAAAGTACCATGACTTCAATTCTTGGTAGAATGGCTACTTATACTGGACAAAGGATAGAGTGGGAAAAAGCGATTAATTGCGGACTTGATATTCATCCTAAAGTATACAGTTTTGATGCGATGCCTCCATTGCTTCCAAATGCAGATGGATATTATCCAATTGCTGTGCCTGGGGTAACCAAGTATACTATGTAATTGGGATGATTTAGTGTATAAATTTTAACACCCTATTGCTGGCTAATTTAGCTAACAGTGATAGGGTGTTTTTAACTTTTCGACATTCTTTATCAATAGAATTAAAAAAAACTTTTTGACAAGTTGCTTGAAAAAGTTTTATATTAAAAAAAATAAAAATCAATATTGTGCAGATAGTTATTACAGATGGATATACACTTAATCCAGGAGATCTAAGTTGGGATGCTTTTAATTCTTTGGGAGAGGTAGTTTACTATGACCGAACGGCTAGTAACCAAATGGTGGAGAGATGCAAAACTGCACAGGTAATTGTTACTAATAAAACTCCTGTTAATGCAGAAGTAATTGATGCTGCAAAGGAGTTACGATTAATTGCGGTTACGGCTACTGGTTATAATATGGTAGATGTTGCGGCTGCAAAAAAAAGAGGTATTCTTGTTTGTAATGTACCCGATTATGGAACCTATTCTGTAGCTCAACATACCTTTGCAATGTTACTAGAACTTACTAATCAGGTAGGTCTTCATGCTGCTTCTGTGAAGTCGGGAGATTGGGCTCGATCTGCAGATTGGTGCTATACTAAAAGTCCTATTAAAGAGTTGAAAGATAATACGATTGGAATAATTGGATTAGGAAAAATAGGTATTCAAATGGCTAAAATAGCCATGGCATTTGGAATGAAAGTTATTTATCACCGGGGTAAAAAAGGAGAGGAGAATATTACTGAAGTAAGTCTAACTGAATTATTTGCTCAGTCAGATTTTATTTCCATTCATTGTCCTCTTAAACCAGATAATCATGGGTTAGTAAACAAAGAATTGTTGGCTTTAATGAAACCATCTGCCTACTTAATCAATGCATCTAGGGGACCGTTAATAGTTGAACAGGATTTGGCAGATGCTTTAATACAAAATAAAATTGCGGGCGCCGCACTGGATGTTTTAAGTTCAGAACCTCCCTCTCCCGATAATCCATTAATTGGTTTGGCTAATTGTACGATTACTCCTCATAACGCCTGGATAAGCTTTGAGGCAAGAAGTCGGTTAATGAAAACTACTTTTGAAAACATTTCCGCAATGATTGATGGCAATCCTAAAAATATGGTATAATTAAATTAATTTTATACACTGTACTATTGCTTTTTTTAACCGAAAAATTTCAAAGATTATTTAAACAATTACCTTTTTAAAATCAACCTATGAAAAAAATCATCTCGTTTTTTTTACTGTTATCAATTTCAGCGATTGCAATTTCTCAGGGTAAAACCATGGAAAGTTTAACTATACATAGTAAGGTTTTAGGTAAAGCCGTGAGGTATTCAATTTACCTTCCTTCGGATTATGAAACTTCTCAAAGAAAATATCCCGTTTTATATTTATTGCATGGTTATTCCGATGATGAAACTGGCTGGACTCAATTTGGAGAGGTACAAAAAATTGCTAATGAAACTATTTCAAAAGGGGAGGCAACTCAAATGATTATTGTTATGCCTGACGCTGGTGTTTCTTGGTATATTAATGATGCTGCAGGAAAAGTTAAATATGAAGATTTCTTTATTAATGAATTTATTCCATTCATTGATTCTATCTATAAAACAAGAAATAAAAAACAATACAGAGCAGTTGCAGGTCTTTCTATGGGAGGGTATGGATCTTTTATTTATGCAATGAAACATCCTGATCTTTTTTCAGCTGCTGCTCCATTAAGTGCTGCTATATGGAATGATGATCATATTACGGAAATGCCTGACAATGGCTGGAAAAATTACAAATTCAATGAATTGTTTGGAACTGATTTGGCAGGAAAAAATCGACTCACAGAAACCTGGAACAAAAATTCAGTGCTAAAGTTGGCCGCTACTGTTGCGGTAGAAAAATTAAACCAGGTCCGTTATTATATTGACTGCGGAGATGATGATATGTTAGTAAAAGGAAATATGGAATTACATTCAATTTTTTTAGATAGAAAAGTTAGGCATGAATTCAGGGTGAGAGATGGTGCCCATAACTGGCCTTACTGGAGATCAGCACTTCCAGAAGTGCTAAAGTTTATAAGCGAAAGTTTTCACCGATAAGCGATTAATTGATAATAAATTTCAGAAACTTTATGCTTTCAAAATTCCATTGTATTTTAGCAATATAAAACTTAAGCATGCTTTTATTAGGTATTGATATAGGTACTTCGTCTATTAAAGTTTCCATCGTTGATGCGCAAACGCAAAATTGCGTGGCTACCGCACAATATCCAGATACGGAGACGGGAATTACATCTCATCAAAAAGGCTGGGCTGAGCAAAGTCCTGACATGTGGTGGGAAAATGTTCAGCAAGCGATTCTTAAAGCGAATGCTACAAAAAAATATAACCCCGCAGATATAAAGGCGATTGGTATAGCGTATCAAATGCATGGATTGGTTTGCGTAGATAAACAACAGCGTGTTTTGCGGGATAGTATTATCTGGTGTGATAGCAGGGCAGTGGAAATTGGTAATCGTGCCTTTAATACCATTGGTCATGAACGTTCTTTGAAACATTTATTAAATTCTCCGGGTAATTTTACTGCTGCTAAGCTTGCATGGGTAAAAGAAAATGAACCGGCTATTTTCGAATTGATTGATAAAATAATGTTGCCGGGTGATTTTATTGCTATGAAACTTACTGGTGAAATTACCACTAGTGTTGCAGCATTAAGTGAAGGTGTATTCTGGGATTTTAAAGAACAGGAACTTTCAAAAGATGTTTTTAATTATTTTGGATTTGATCAATCGATTATTCCAGCAATAAAAGAAGTGTTTACTACTCATGGCAATATTTCAGCTGCTGTTGCCAATCAATTATCATTGCAACCAGGCATACCTGTTACATACAAAGCTGGTGATCAGCCTAATAATGCATTGTCCTTAAATGTGTTAGAACCAGGCGAAGTAGCAGCTACTGCAGGAACTTCTGGTGTAATCTATGGAGTAACTGATCAGTTGGTATTCGATCAGCAATCAAGGATAAATAGTTTTGCGCATGTGAATTATGTAGCGCAACAAAAAAGAATTGGTGTGCTTCTTTGTATTAATGGAACGGGTATTTTAAATAGTTGGATAAAAAAAGTAACAGGTAATATTTATTCTTATCAACAGATGAATGAAGCGGCTGCTACTGTTGCTGCAGGAAGTGATGGATTAAAGATGCTACCCTTTGGTAATGGAGCAGAAAGAATGTTAGGTAACCAACTACTACAAAGTCATATTCATCAGATTGATTTTAATGTTCATGGTCCAGCTCATTTATTCAGAGCTGCTCAAGAAGGAATTGCTTTTGCATTTCGATATGGGGTAGATATTATGCGGGAAAATGGAATGCAACCATCAGTTATTCGTGCAGGTAAAGCTAATATGTTTTTAAGCGATGTATTTACAAATTGTTTTGTAAACGCTACCAATATTCCAGTAGAACTGCATGATTGCGATGGCAGTGTGGGTGCAGCAAAAGGAGCTGGAATAGGCGTTGGTTTTTATATTTCACCAAAGGATGCATTTAGCAATGCTGTTCCAATTGATTGGGTAGAGCCAACGCAAAGTAAATTATATGATGAATTGTATAATGAGTGGAAGGAGTTGATAGGATAATATTCGTAATTAACTAAATAACTATTTTTAAAAATAAATTTCTAAACATCTTTATCCAATTGTAGTGGATAGGGGCAAATAAAAACATATGTCAGTAGTAACCGGAAACAAAGAGTTTTTTAAGGGCATCTCTCAAGTTAAGTTTGAGGGTGTAGGAAGTGATAATCCTTTAGCGTATAGATGGTATGATGAAAATAAGATAGTAGCAGGTAAGCCTATGAAAGATTACTTGCGTTTTGCTTGTGCCTATTGGCATTCTTTTGTTGGTAATGGTGCAGATCCATTTGGAGAAGCTACTCATTTACATCCATGGAATGAAAAGGCAGATGCAGTTGAAAGAGCAAAGGATAAAGCAGATGCTGCCTTTGAATTTATTACCAAATTAGGACTTCCTTATTATTGTTTTCATGATGTGGATGTGGTAGATTATACCAACGATGTATTGGATAATGAAAAGCGATTACAATCAGTGACTGCTTATCTTAAGCAAAAGCAGGCGGATAGTGGTGTTAAATTATTGTGGGGTACGGCTAATTTATTTTCTAATAGAAGGTATATGAATGGGGCTTCTACGAATCCTAATTTTCATGTTTTAGCTCATGCAGGTGCACAGGTGAAAGCAGCATTGGATGCTACCATCGAATTAAAAGGAGAGAACTATGTTTTTTGGGGAGGCCGAGAAGGATACATGAGTTTATTGAATACTAACATGAAAAGGGAAAAAGAGCATCTTGCTAAGTTTCTCCATGTTGCAAAAGATTATGCTCGTAAGAATGGATTTAAAGGAACTTTTTTTATTGAACCAAAACCTTGTGAGCCTAGCAAACACCAATATGATTATGATTGCGAAACGGTAATAGGATTTTTGCGTCAATATGATTTGTTGAATGATTTTAAAATTAATATTGAAGTAAATCATGCAACATTGGCTGGACATACTTTTCAGCACGAATTACAGGTAGCTGCTGATGCTGGTATGTTAGGAAGTATGGATGCTAACAGAGGAGATTATCAAAATGGATGGGATACTGATCAGTTTCCCAATAATATTAATGAATTAGTAGAGTCTATGTTGGTGATTCTTGAAGCCGGAGGATTTGCAGGTGGAGGTATCAACTTTGATGCTAAGATTAGAAGAAATTCAACCGATGCGGCTGATTTATTTCATGCACATATTGGCGGGATAGATTCTTTTGCAAGAGCATTGATTATAGCAGATAATATCCTTAATAATAGCGATTATAAAAAATTGCGTATCGACCGCTATGCTAGTTATGATG
>CANCRO010000069.1 GCA_947380605.1 Chitinophagaceae bacterium | reverse complement strand
GCCAAGCAACTGGCTACGAATAATTGTTTTTTGTGAACATTGGCTAGCATAATCGTTAATTTTAAAAAGGTTTATAAAAAGGACATAAATTAGATAAGTGTAATATTATTGATTTTTATTTTAAAATAGTTAAATCAACAATTATTTTTTTAAACAGCTTATTCATACCTACTACCCTCTAAATCAGCCTGTTTTATTCAACCAAAGTAATATCGGGTTATTGGGTTAGCATAAAGGCAAATTAATTGTGGATAAATATTCCCAATAACTAATATCTTCAATAAAAAAGTAGGGCTTAGCTAGCTAGAATATTTATTAAAGGTTTATTAGAATTTATCCGTAAAATTGTAAAAAATATATCTTAATTAAAAGAATAAAACTTAAAATCTACTAGTATGAAAAGAAAATTAAGAATGGGTATGATCGGAGGAGGTAAGGATGCATTTATCGGTTCAATTCATCGCTATGCCTCCAATATGGACGGTTTGGTTGAATTGGTATGTGGTGCATTAAGTATTAACCCAGAGATTGCGAAAGATTCTGGCCAATCATTATTTTTACCTGAAGACAGAATTTACTTGACCTATCAAGAAATGATTGAAAAAGAAAGTAAGCAACCTGCAGATAAAAGAATGGATTTTGTAACCATCGTAACGCCCAATTTCGCTCACTTTGCTCCTGCAAAAATGGCTTTAGAAAATGGTTTCAATGTGGTTATTGAAAAGCCAATTACTTTTTCATTAGACGAAGCAAAAGAATTAAAAAAATTAGTAGAACAAACTGGACTAGTACTTTGCCTAACGCATACTTATTCAGGATATCCATTAGTGAAGCAAGCAAAAGCAATGATCAATGATGGAGTGTTAGGAAAAATTAGAAAAGTATTAGTTGAGTATCCTCAAGGTTGGTTGACTAAATTATCAGAGAGAGAAGGTAATCAACAAGCTGCTTGGAGAACCGATCCAAAGAAAAGTGGAAAGAGTGGTTGCATGGGTGATATTGGAACACATGCTGCTCATTTATCAGAATATGTTACTGGTTTAAAAATTACTCATCTATGTGCTGATTTAAATGTGTTAGTAGATGGTAGAGCTTTGGATGACGATGGAAATGTTTTGCTTAAATTTAATAATGGAGCAGCAGGTGTTTTGATGGCATCTCAAGTAGCAGCTGGTGAAGAGAATGCTTTAAAAATAAGGGTTTATGGAGAAAAAGGAGGCATCGAATGGGCGCAACAAGAACCCAATACCTTAATTGTAAAATGGCATGATGCACCTACACAAATACTTCGTGCTGGTTCTAATTATGGAGATCGTCTTTCTACTTATGCAACTAGCAATTGCAGAACTCCTGGAGGTCATCCAGAAGGTTACTTAGAAGCATTTGCAAACATTTATAAAAATTTTGCAACTACCCTGTCTGCTAAATTAGAAGGTACTGTAGCTAGTAAAGAAGCCCAAGATTTCCCATCTGTTGAAGATGGAATTAGAGGTATGGCATTTATTGACAATGTAGTACTCTCTGGTCAATCTGATAAAAAATGGACTGAGTTTGTTGTTTAAAACGAGTGATTTTAAATAAATAAATTCTAGAAAATATTTAATCAATAAACAAACAAATTTTATGCAAACAATAAAAGGTCCAGGTATTTTCATTGCCCAATTTGCTGGAGATACTGCTCCCTACAATTCGCTTCCTAGCATTTGTAAATGGGCTAGTGACAAAGGATATGTAGGTATTCAAATTCCTTCTTGGGATAAAAGATTTATTGACCTAGATAAAGCAGCTCAAAGTAAAACCTATGCGGATGAAATCAATGGAATTGTGCAACAAGCAGGTTTACAAATAACTGAATTATCATCTCATTTACAAGGTCAATTAGTAGCTGTAAATCCAGCCTACAATGACCTATTTGACGCCTTTGCACCGGATGCTGTTAAAGGCAATCCAAAAGCTAGAACTGAATGGGCGATACAACAAGTTAAATATGCGGCAAAAGCCTCTCAAAATTTAGGCTTAAGCGCACATGGCTCTTTCAGTGGTGCTCTGTTATGGCAATTTGTTTATCCTTGGCCACAACGTCCTGCTGGATTAGTAGAAACTTGTTTTACAGAACTAGCGAATAGATGGTTACCGATATTAAATGTTTTTGACGAATGCGGTGTAGATCTTTGTTACGAAATTCATCCTGGAGAAGATTTACATGATGGTATTTCTTACGAAATGTTTTTAGAAAAGGTAAACAATCATCCTCGTGCATGCTTACTCTACGACCCTTCTCACTTTGTATTACAGGGTCTTGATTACCTTGCTTACATTGATCATTACCATGAAAGAATCAAAGCTTTTCACGTAAAAGATGCCGAGTTTAATCCAACAGGAAAACAAGGAGTTTATGGTGGATACCAAAGTTGGGTAAACCGTGCTGGTCGCTTCCGCTCTTTAGGTGATGGACAAGTTGATTTTAAATCCATCTTCAGTAAACTTTCTGCTTATGACTACAAAGGATGGGCAGTACTTGAATGGGAATGTGCTATTAAAAATTCTGAGGATGGCGCAACCGAAGGAGCACCATTTATTAAAGATCACATCATTAAAGTGACTGAAAAAGCATTTGACGATTTCGCAAGCGCTGGAAATAATGAGCAATTTAATAGAGATCTTCTAGGTATCTAATTAAAACTTACCACCAAATACTTTGAAGTATTAAGTCAGGTGATTGAGGCGATTGCTTCATCACCTGATTTTTATTAGCATAAAGAAGGGTTTTAATTAGAAAAAAAGGGCGCTCATTTTATCTAGTTAAAATCCTATCTTCAATTATTGAAAATCTATTTCATCCAATCAGCCAGGATGAAATTTTGAAAAATCCAATTCATCCTAATCGGCTAATTACCAATTTAAAAAAATAAAATGAAAAAATTGCTTCCAAAAATTCTATTATTGATTACTTTAATCGCTCCTGTTTTGTGCATTGCTAATCCGCCAGTGAAAGGAGGAGAATTTTATCAAATCACTGTTTATCATTTCGCTAGCCCTGCCCAGCAAGAACTTATTGAGCAATACCTTAAAGATGCCTATTTACCTGCATTACATAAACAAAAAATAAAAAACATTGGTGTATTCACTGCTATTGCCAATGACACAGCTATAGATAAGAGAATATATGTAATCTATCCCATTCAATCATTACAACAAGTGCTTACCATTAAAGAAAATCTAGATAAAGATGAAGCGTACAAATTAAATGGAAAAGCATACTTAGAAGCTCCCTCCAAAAAACCAGCTTATAGCAGAATGGAAAATATTCTTCTAAAAGCATTTCATTTAGCGCCATTCATGAACCTTCCAAAACTTTCTTCGCCAAAAACTGAAAGATTTTTTGAACTAAGAAGTTACGAAAGTCCTTCAGAAACCTACTTTAAAAGTAAAGTAAAGATGTTCAATGAAGGTGGAGAAATTCCTCTATTTAAAAGATTGAATTTTAATGCTGTATTCTATGCTTCTGTAATTTCAGGAAGCCGCATGCCTAATTTAATGTACATGACTAGCTATGAAAGTAGGGCAGACAGAGAGGAGCATTGGAAAAGTTTCAGTGCAGCCCCAGAATGGAAAGTACTATCTGCTTTGCAAGAATACCAAGGAAATGTTTCAAGAAATGAACAAGTATTCCTTCACGCTACCTCCTATTCAGATTACTAAAAAATTGGATTAATTTATTTCTACATACTAAACAATAATTTTTAATTAAAACTGCTATTATGAATACAAAACAAATTTTAAAAACTACTCTTCCTCTACTTTTACTGATCACTATTTTATTTGCTTTTAAAAAGAAGGATCCCTCTGTATTGGTATTTTCAAAAACAGGTGCCTTTAGACATGGAAGCATTCCCTATGGAATAAAAGCAATTAAACAGCTTGGGTTAGAAAACCATTTCTTAGTAGATGCAACAGAAGATTCACTTGCCTTTACGAATGAAAATTTATCAAAATATAAAACAGTAATTTTTCTTTGCACTACGGGGAATGTATTAGGAGAGGAACAACAAAAAGTTTTAGAAAATTATATTCAAAAAGGTGGTGGATTTGTTGGAGTTCATGCGGCAACTGATTGCGAATACGATTGGGCTTGGTACGTTAAAATGGTGGGTGGTAGCTTTCTATCGCACCCTAGACAACAAATGGCTAAATTGATTGTAACAGACAAAAAATTTATTGCTACCAAACACTTACCTGATGTATGGGAAAGAAAAGATGAGTGGTACAATTTTAAAAATTTGAATCCAGATGTACACGTTCTTTTAAAAATAGATGAAACATCTTATGAAGGTGGTAAAAATGGAGATAATCATCCTATGTCTTGGTATCATTCCTATGATGGTGGAAGAGCATTTTACACCGAGTTAGGTCATACCAATGAAAGCTATTCAGAACCTTTATTCCTTCAACATTTATTAGGAGGAATTAAATACGCTTTAAAAAAATAGTATCATAAAATAATATACCCATTAAAAAAGCCAATGAAAAATTATTCATTGGCTTTTTTAATGGGATAATATTCAATTCGTTATAACCTAGCTAAGCTAGATCAACAATTTTTTAAAGTTCTCTCACCCAAATATTACGGAAGCTAATGGGTTCACTTTTGTCTCCATGAGCTTGTAATTTAATTGGAGTAGCTCCATGTTTTTTATAGGTTGGTTTACCCACATATACAGTTCCTCCGGTTAAAATAGTATTATTTTGAACCAACACTCCATTATGAATCAATGTAACCCGTGCAGGGGATAAAAGATCTCCTCCGTCATTAAAACGAGGAGCAGTCCATATTACATCATAAGTTTGCCATTGACCTGGTTTTCTGCTAGCATTGGCTAAAGGTATCGCTTGCTTGTAAATACTACCTACTTGACCATTAACATAAGTCTTATTTTCAAAGCAATCTAATATTTGAATTTCATAGCCATCATCCCCTTTTCCAGTAGAGGCTAAAAATAAACCACTGTTTCCTCTACCCTGTCCACTTCCAGTAATATTAGCAGGAATTTGCCACTCCAAATGTAATTGGTAATCCATAAAAGATTTTTTTGTCTGGATATTCCCCGTTCCCTTTTTAACTGTAAATACACCGTTATTAACGTCCCATTTGGCAGGTGAATTATCTTGAACAGATAACCATTCATTCAGATTTTTTCCATCGAATAAAATAATAGCATCTGAAGGTGCTTGATTTGATTCTGAGGTGATTACTATTTTAGGTTCTGGTTGCCATACTTCTGTAGCGGCAGGGTCAGGCTTTTGAGCAAAACTCTGTTGAGCAGAAAAAACAATAGTAGTAGTTAATAGAAAGAAGATTTTTTTCATACGATTAATCGTTTTTAAAATGAAGATTGTTTTTTAATATTTAAAAGATATTGGATGGTGAATGGATACCTTTTAAAATTGAAAGTAAATTTATGTTTAATAATTAATAA
The DNA here is from genome assembly GCA_947380605.1 of Chitinophagaceae bacterium. Taxonomy (GTDB): domain Bacteria; phylum Bacteroidota; class Bacteroidia; order Chitinophagales; family Chitinophagaceae; genus Ferruginibacter. Next base: position 9,794 of record CANCRO010000069.1, on the reverse strand, counting down.
ACTGTGAAAGCTTTCTCAAATGTTTTTTTGTAGTATTTCGAATGATTATATTTACAATTCATTTTTAAGACTGCCTAAAATCTTCATTTATGGGAGACACTCTCCAAATTAAAAAACAAACAAAGAAATACGATGTAGTAATAGTTGGTTCCGGTGCAGGAGGCGGTATGTCGGCTTATGTATTGGCTAATGCAGGTTTAAAAGTTTGCCTACTAGAAGCAGGTCCAGACTATGATCCAGCTAAAAACTCCTCCCAATTAAAAAACCCATGGGAGTCGCCAAGAAGAGGTGCTAGTACAAAATTTAGACCATTTGGAGATTTTGATGGCTGTTATTGGGGATGGGAAATTGATGGAGAACCCTATACTCATGCTCCTGGTACTAAGTGGGAATGGTGGCGTGCAAGAATGGTAGGTGGTAGAACCAACCATTGGGGTAGAATTTCTTTACGCTTTGGCCCTAAAGATTTCAAACGCAAAAGTATTGATGGCTTGGGGGATGATTGGCCAATTGGTTATGATGAGGTAAAACCTTATTATGATAAAATAGACAAACTGATTGGAGTGTTTGGAAGTAATGAAGGATTACCCAATGATCCCGATGGTATATTTTTACCAGCACCCAAACCGCGCCTTCATGAATTATATATCAAGAAAGCTGCGATCAGTGGTGGTGTCCCTGTTATCCCCTCTCGTTTATCCATTCTTACCAAACAAATTAATAAAGAAAGAGGTGCTTGTTTTTATTGTGCACAATGTGGAAGATCCTGTAAAGCTTATGCAGATTTTTCTTCCTCTTCAGTGCTAATTAAACCTGCAATTGAAACAGGAAATGTTGACCTTATTACCAATGCTATGGCACGCGAGGTAATTACCAATAAGGAAGGATTAGCAACAGGTATTTCTTATGTCAATAAAGAAGACATGCAGGAATATCAAGTAGAAGGAAAAGTAGTAATTCTTGCTGCGAGTGCTTGTGAAAGTGCTCGATTAATGTTAAATTCAAAATCAGATCAACATCCAAATGGCTTATCCAATTCAAGTAATGTAGTGGGTAAATATTTACACGATTCTACCGGTGCTGCTATGGGAGGCGTTTTACCTAACTTAATTGGAAGAAAAAGATATAATGAAGATGGCGTAGGAGGAATGCATGTTTATTCACCTTGGTGGCTAGATAATAAAAAACTAGATTTCCCTCGTGGCTACCATATTGAATATTGGGGTGGAATGTCCCAACCTGCTTATGGATTTGGATTTGACATGGAATCTCAAAATGGCATGTTTCCTATCAATGGAAAAACAAAAGAAGCAGGTGGATATGGTGCTTCATTAAAAGAAGATGTCCGCTATCTTTTCGGTGCCGGTGTTGGAATGGCTGGACGTGGAGAAAGCATTGCTGTTGAAACTAACTATTGCGAAATCGATCCTTCTGTTGTTGATAAATATGGTATTCCGGTACTTCGATTTAATACTAAAAATAGTGAGCACGAAATTAAGCAGGCGAAACACATGAAAGAAACCTTCAAGGAAATTATGCACAATATGGGTGCCGTTATAACTTGGGGAGATACAGATGGTCCTGAAAACGATTATGGCCTTTCAAATCCAGGCAATATTATTCATGAGGCAGGAACAGTTAGAATGGGAAATGATCCAAAAAAATCAGCCCTAAACAAATGGAGTCAAGCCCATGAATGCAAAAATTTATTCAATGTAGATGGTGGTCAATTTGTTTCACAAGCAGATAAAAACATCACGTGGACTATTTTAGCCTTATCCATGAGAACTTCAGAATATATAATTGATCAACTGAAAAAAAATAACCTGTAAACTATCATGCAATAAAGCTAGCCTTCTATCTAAAGCGGCTTTATGTTAAAAATAATTATATGGACAGACGTAAATCAATCAAAACATTATTAGTAGGAACTGCTGCAGCAGCGGTTTTAATCGAATCTTGTGATACTCCAGTTAAAAATAATGCTGCAAGTTCTTCCAAAGGATTGAATGAAGATGACCGAATGGCTGAAGAAAAAATTGCGAACAAAAAACTTCGTGATGAAATATTTTTCACTCCTGCTGAAATGGCAACCATCACAATTTTGGGAGATATCATTATTCCAAAAGATGCTGTAAGTGGAAGTGCTTCCGAAGCGAAAGTGCCTGAGTTTATCGAATTCATTGTAAAAGATATGCCAGAACATCAAACACCCATGAGAGGTGGATTACGTTGGCTAGAAATGGTCTCTCTTAAACGTTTTGGTAATTCATTTACAGCCATTACTGAAAAACAGCGCATTGAAATAATTGATGAAATTGCTTATCCCAAAAAGGCTAAAGCATCCATGAAACAAGGCGTAGCTTTTTTCAACTTGATGCGAAATCTAACTACCACTGGATTCTATACTTCAGAAATGGGAGTAAAAGATGTTGGCTATATGGGTAATGTTCCTAATCAATGGAATGGTGTTCCAGATGACGTTTTAAAGGAGCATAATTTAGCTTACAGCGAAAGAGAATTAAAAGAATGTGTCAATTTTGATACTAAATAAAAAGCTTTTCTTTTCTGAAAAATCAATAAAGATTATTATAAAAAAGGATGACTGTTGAGTCATCCTTTTTTTATTTTGATTAGCCACTACTCTTATCTATTCAATAAGTAGGATAACTAGATCCATTACATTGGTTTGAGTGGCACCCGTTTTTAACAATCCACCTGATTGACTAAAAAAAGTATAGGCATCATTATTTAATAAATGCTTTGCTATATCGAGCTTTAATTCACTAGTTTTTGAAACAGTGTCTCCATCTACTATAGCACCCGCTGCATCAGTTGGCCCATCAGTACCATCAGTACCTGCAGATAAAAAAGTGACATTATTTGAAAAATTATTTTCACCAACAGTAGCTAACTGATGAAGAGCAGTAAGTGCCATCTGTTGATTACGGCCACCAATTCCATTTCCAGTAACCTTCACTGTAGTCTCTCCACCTAATAATATACAAGCAGGTTTAACCCCTTGATAATTTTTACAGAAATCAATTAAGGATCGACCAACTTCTTCGGCATCGCCAGTAAGACTAGAGGCTACTGTAGAGATATGATATCCAAGTTCAATTGCCTTAGATTCTGCTGCCTTTAATGCGATTAAATTATTACCAATAATTTGATTAATTACCCTTTCAAAAACAGGATGCTGCTTTTTATAAGTGTCTTGAATTATTCCTTTACATCCATCCACTAAGCGCTGATAAACGGAGCCAGGAAGTTTATCCGACAAGTCATACTTAGTAATTATTGAAAGGCAATCATCAAAAGTAGAATGATCTGGAACGGTGGGACCACTTGCGATTACTGCCAAATCATCACCAGGTACATCAGAAATAATAAAAGAAAACCAATGTGCATCTAGAGCATATTGTAATAATTGTCCGCCTTTTATAACAGACAAATGTTTACGAATCGTATTCATTTCATCAATAGAAGCTCCACTATTTAGCAATAACTGAAAGGTTAATTGAATAGCTGCAAGTGATAAACCAGTAGGAACATCCACCCAAAGGGATGATGCACCGCCGCTAACAAGACAAATAACTAAATCATTTTTCTTTACTTGTTGAAGTAATTGAATTGTAGCCATCGTTGCTTCTATGCCCTGCTGATCAGGAACTGGATGAGCTGCTTCAAGACAAATAATATTTTTTAAAGAAACTGAATGACCATATTTTGTAACTACCAATCCTGCTGTTATAAAATCCCCCAATATATCCTCCACTGTCTTAGCCATAGCAGCACTAGCTTTTCCCGAACCGATTAAATAAATATTTTGTATTTCATTAAGGCTAAATGATTGATCGAAAATATGAAGCTGCTGAGCATCATCGATAAACAAATGGTCAGGAATTAATTTTTGAGGCTGCACGGCAGCTACTGCAGTATTGAAAAGTTGGATAGCATTTTCCCTAGCAGACATGAGTTGTTTTTCAGAATGAAGAAAGTGTCTAATTTTTTAAAAATCAAATACCAGCAGTTAGTGTGATCGATTTATTTTCTACCACTGATTGATATAATGGCTCATTGATTGCATTTTCACTTTTAGCTATTACGACGGTGGCAACCGTATTTCCAATAATATTAGTAATTGCCCTAGCTTCACTCATAAATCGATCTACTCCTAATAATAGCGCTAGTCCCTCTACTGGTATCACTTTAATAGCAGCGAGTGTAGAAGCCAATACAATGAATCCACTTCCAGTAACGCCTGCAGCGCCCTTACTGGTAATCATTAAAATACCTATAATTGTTAACTGCTGCATTAAAGAAAGATCAATATTGAAAACTTGAGCCAAAAATATAATACACATACTCAAATAAATTGTAGTCCCATCTAAATTGAAACTATACCCTGCAGGAATCAGTAATCCGACTACTGATTTATCACATCCTGCCGCTTCCAATTTAAGCATAATATTAGGTAAAGCAGGCTCACTACTACTAGCGCCTAAGGTGATCAGTAATTCTTCTTTAATATATTTCAATAAATTCCATAAACTAAATCCATTGTACTTACATATTAAATTAAGCACAACAAAAACAAATAAAAATACGGTAATATAAAAGCTAAGCATCAGCTTCCCTAGCAATAATAAAGTCCCAAAACCAAATTGACCAATGGTATAAGCCATGCCACCAAATGCTCCTATTGGCGCTAGGTGCATAATGAATTTCATGATATTGAAAATCACTTTATTGATTTTCTCAAAACTAGCAATCAAGCTTGTTCCATGACTTCCCAATTTGCTGAGGGCTGCACCAAATAAAATACTGAAAAATAATATTTGTAAAATATCTCCTTGAGCGAATGACTTAAATATATTATCAGGAAGTATGTGGGTAAAAAAATCTACCCAATTTAATTCGTTGGCTTGATTAGCAATTTTAACTACTTTTTCTGATTGCAAATTATTGCTAGTAACCCCTACACCTGGATGAACTAAATGAGCCACCACTAAACCAATGATCAAAGCAAGCGTAGTTACCACTTCAAAATATAGGAGCCCTTTTCCGCCTACCCTTCCTACTTTTTTCATATCCCCAGCGCCAGCAATTCCTAAAACAATTGTAAAAAAAATGATCGGAGCAATAATCATTTTAATAAGATCAATAAACTTTTCACTGATTAGTTTACCTATAGGAGCAAAAGAAGGAAATAGCCACCCCACTAATATTCCAAGTGAAATGCCTATTATCACTTGTATATACAGAATTTTTAAATATTTCATTTTCTATAGTTCTTAGTGCTATTAATTGATTGAATTAACCAATGGAAAGTTAAGGTTTCTAAAATAAATGAAGAGAATAAAAAGCACTCGTTTTATGAAATTTAAATATTGGGAATTCAACCTTACTATTAATTATGCTTTCTTGTCTTCATTGATTCTGTGATTACTTTCCCTACATTTCCACTAGGCATTTGTATTTTTAGCATCGCCGCCAAAGTAGTTGAAATGTCAGTCATATAGGTTTCTCTATGCGTATTTCCTTGCTGTACATTCCACCCAAAAAACAATAAAGGAATGTGCGCATCATAAGGATTCCAAGCTCCATGAGAAGTGCCTTTACTGGAGCCTTCCAGAAAACCAGACAAGGTGGTGAAAACAATATCTCCACTCCTTTTAGGATTAAATCCATTAATAAACATTTTCTTTTGTGGCTCTGGTAAGGAGGCTAATTCTATTGCTTCTGTTTTAACGGCGTAATTGATATATACTTTATTTTTAAGGAGAGAAATGATTTTTTGAATGATCTCTTCTACATTTTTTTGTTGGCGAATAATTTCATCCTTATTTAAATACACCTGGTAGTTTTGCACAGACAAAACTGATTTTTTAATTCCAAATTCAGCTTCTATCGATTGGTTTAACTCATTAAAAATAGCTAGATCTAAAAAGGTTCCCCCTGGAATTTTATGTTGATTTAAAAATGCTGGAACCTGCGTTACCCCGTGATCTGCGGTCAAGAAAACAAGATAACTATCCTTCCCTAGAGTGTTATCTAGATATTGTAAAAAACTAGCTATATCCTTATCTAATCGCAAATAAGCATCTTCTGCTTCTATCGAATTAGGCCCAAAACTATGTCCAATATAATCAGTGGATGAAATACTTATCGCAAGAAAATCAGTCACCTTACCAGCGCCCAATTTTTCATTTTCAATAGCAGATTTTGCAAAATCAAATGTATAGGAAGCAGCATAGGGTGTGTATTTGAAGGCCTCATATTTATCAGCAGTCATCTGTGATGTGCGGTGAGGAAAGGTGACCGTTTTTTCTCCCTTTATTGCCGTTTCATAAGGTTGGTCATCGGAAGTACTTAAATCATATTTTCCAATTGGCAAAAGCGTATTCCAATCTTTACTCATATACTTAGCGGGAAGATCTTTAGCATTTTGCTCATTCACCCAATTAGGTAAATCATTCAGGTAATAATTACTAGTAATCCATTTACCATTGTCATACCAATAAGCCGCATTGGCACTATGACCAGCAGGAAAAATAGCTCCCCTATCCTTTAAGGCTATTCCTATTACCTTACTTTGAAAATTATTACTAAGTTTTAATTCGTCGGTTATAGAAGTAGTCAACATATTTCTAGGACTCATTTTTCCAGCACTAGACTCACTACCAACGGTTTTAGCGGTAAGATCTTCAGCACAATAAATCGTTCTATTCGTTACTTTATCATACCAATTATTTCCTACTATTCCATGTATTGCAGGTACAGAACCCGTATAAATGCAAGTATGGCCAGGAGCGGTATAAGAAGGCATGTAGGGGATCAACGTGTTGTCGCAACTAAATCCTTGTGTTAATAATCGATTAAATCCATTAGAACTATATAGCTCACTAAACCGATATAAATAATCCCAACGCATTTGATCAATAACAATGCCTACCACTAATTTAGGCCCTCTATTTAAAGCATTAACCTGTTTAACTAAAGGCTGGCGAAGAGTAGTTGATTCCTTCCCAGTGCCTTGTGCAATAGTCTGAAACGCTAATAATAATAAACAGGTAGCAATAGTAAGAGCCTTTTTAAGCATATAGTATTTTTTTACAAAGATAATGTACAGGCGGTTTCATTATTGCCTCAATTTGTTTCATTTTGACGGCAATACCTTAAATTTGTCACATAAAATAAGATAGACTTTTTTAGAACATTGATAAGCCAAAAGATGCGTTTATTGATACTGGAAATGTCACTAACCAACAACCTATTTTAATCATGGCAGATGTTTTTGAAAAATTAGTAAAAGATGGGGGTCCCATTGGACAGCATATGGATAGAGCGCATGGCTATTTTGCATTTCCAAAATTGGAAGGTGAATTAGGAACCAGGATGCAGTTTCGTGGAAAGGAAATGATTGTATGGAGTTTAAATAATTATTTAGGGTTAGTAAATGATCCTCGAGTTAGAGAAGTAGATGCTCAAGCAGCTGCAAAATATGGAATGGGAAATCCAATGGGTGCAAGAATGATGAGTGGCAATACTGCCAAACATGAGGAGCTAGAAAAAGTGATCAGCCGATTTGTTAACCGAGAAGATACAATGTTATTGAACTTTGGATACCAAGGTATCATGAGTTGTATAGATGCATTAGTGAATCGTAGAGATGTGATTGTTTATGACGCCGAAGCGCATGCCTGTATCATTGATGGAATTCGCTTACACATGGGTCATACCTATGCCTTTAAGCATAATAATATTGAAGATTTTGAGAAACAAATGCAGCGCGCCGAAAAGATGATTGAAAAATCAGGTGGCGGAATTTTAGTTATTACTGAAGGCGTTTTTGGAATGGACGGTGAACAAGGAATTCTAAAAGAAATAGTAGCTACTAAACAAAAATATCAATTTCGTTTATTAATCGATGATGCACATGGTTTTGGATATATGGGGCCAACAGGTGCTGGTGCTGATGAGGCACAAGGATGCCAAGCAGGCGTTGATTTATATTTCAGCACATTTGTAAAAAGCATGGGAAGTATCGGTGCTTTTATTAGTGGGCCTAAAGCCGTACTCAAATATTTACGGTACAATACTCGTTCACAAATATTTGCCAAAAGCCTTCCACTGTTGATTGTAGAAGGAATGCTTACCAGAATGGAAATGGTAACTACCATGCCTCAATTAAGAGAAAAATTATGGTATAATGTAAATCGTCTTCAAAATGGTTTAAGAGAAAGAGGTTTTGATATCGGCAATACTAACACGCCTGTAACGCCTATTTATATGAAAGGCGATGTACCAGAAGCAACTCAGATGGTAATGGATCTTCGAGAAAACTACCATGTATTTTGTTCTATCGTAGTGTACCCAGTAATACCTAAGGGAGATATTATTTACAGATTAATTCCAACTGCTGCCCATACTGATGAGGATATCGATATTACATTAAAAGCATTTGAAGCTACCAAAAAGAAACTAGATGCCGGAGAATACAAAGCTACCGACATCCCTAATATGGCTGATGCTAATGGATAAGGTACTAATGTAAGGATGCTTAAAAAATAAGCGTTACCAGTTTACTTATCTATTTAAAATGATAAACATAAAGTAAGCAACTCAATTAGTTTTTTCTGATTGGGCAACTAAAGTAGCTGGCGATAATTGCATCTCCTCTCTTTTCTTCATTTGATAAGGAAGATGATACTGAGATAAAAATTGCTTTTTAAAGTCTTTATAATGACTGACTGCACCGAGCAAACTCATTAATTTTATATAATACCAGGCGAAATCGACTTGGTGAGGTTTAAATCCACTTCTAGCACTTTTCGGAAACAAATGATGGTTATTATGCCACTCCCCTGCAACAATGCCAGGCCATAATTGATTCACAGAATTATCTTTATGATTATAGTCTATGCCTTCCCGTTGTTTTTCTTCACCTTTACCATGTCCTTCATAATTAAATGTTCGTACTCCGATTGCCCAAAATCCTGCTGCCCCAAACAAACTGCAGGCTAATGCATGACCACCTATCAAATAAAAACTTAGGTACCAAAATGTCCAATTAAGCACCCATGAGCTAACCGCACCAAGAGGAGTTACATATGAACCCCAGCGTTGATATTGAGCATAAGTATTTCCTTTTACACCCGTATGTTTCATCAATAATCCAATACGATTGTAATCAGTATTACTTAAATCTTTTGCAATGGGTTGATGATTTACATCAGCTAAAAAACAATATAGAAAACCTGCCTGTGCATTATAGGGGTCACCCGGTTGATCAGATTTTGCATGATGAACGTGATGAGAAATAACATAGATCTCTTCTGGAATCACATTGATTGTAAGGTTTTGGGTAAAGAAACGCCAAAATGCATTTTTAAAAGTATACGCACCATGCGTACAATAACGATGATGCCAGATCGTACCATGAGTACCCATGATGATCATACTATAAACAAACGCAGCAAGTACAGTCCAAATATGAAGAAAATTAAATAGAAAAATAAAAAAGAAAGGCAATAGACAAAATACTTTTAGCCAACTAAAAAATGGCAACCAATTTTTTCGGTCAGAAAACACATTAAGTCTAGTAAAGAACTCTTTTAAAATCTGAATAACGCTGGGCTTTATGAGCTTTCCGTTACCATCTGCCCATCCATAAGAAGGGGGTTGTAATACATGGTCTAAATATGGCATATTGGTATTATTAATTTTCCCTTCTCTTATTGTAATATGCTAAGTTAATCTTAAAGTAGATACAAAGATGAGGTCTATTG
>CANCRO010000068.1 GCA_947380605.1 Chitinophagaceae bacterium | reverse complement strand
TCGCTCCTGGCTGTAGCAATACGGATTGAGGTTTTGTTTTTGTTGAAACCGATAAACTCAGATTATATAAAGGTGTAATCTCATCCAATCCCTTTACATTATCATTGGCATGATTGCCAGAAGTATTGATTAACTGAATCAATATTTTTTTACCTTTTGTTGTAGGTACCACATTAACCTGATGCGATCCCGATATTTTAACAATAGGGTCAGGAAGAAGTCGATTCATAATATCTGAAAATAAATCTCTTACTACTGAAGAGGTACTGTTCAAATAAGATTCGCCGAGAGAAATATAAATTCCTGCTATTTTCCCTTTTCCATAATTAGCCATAGTAGCTGTAACTGCAAAAGGCTTCTCTGCCAAATCATCGAGTGGGTAAAGTCTATTTAATGCTATCGTTCCAGGTAAAGGTTCTACTAGTCTAGTGTCTGATTCCAATTCGATAAATCTATCCGCTACATTTAGGTATCCTCTAGTTAAAGTAGTAGTTTTTATTTCTTTTACACCTAATATATCATCAAAGCCTGCAGTAGCCTGTGCTCCAACAACCATTAGTTTACCCCCTTGGTATACATATTTTCGAAGAGCAGTTTCTAAGGCTGGTTCAATCATTTGCCATTCAGGTATAACCACTACTGGAAATTCATCTAATCTTTTTAGCAGCTGATGGGTCATTAATAATTCAACAGCATGTTGGCCATCTAGTAATGAATTTAAAACACCTTGAATCTTTTCTACTTTTGAAGAACTATACACTCCATTAACACTTTGTTTCCACGCAGCAGTAGAATAAAGTAATGCAACTTGAGGAATTATTGAAACACCTTTACAAAAATCTCTTCTAGGCAAAATAAAATCTGCTAATTCTTTTATAACCCTAAAATCTTTTTGCTTAAATGAAACATCTCCTTTTTGATTAAAATAGGTTTGCACTCCACCTCCCAAACTGATTACTGGAGCCAGTTCCTGACACAATTGAAGAGAAGATTTGGGCGCTCTGATACCCGTTTTAAAATTCATTGAAAAACTCCAAGCCATTAAATCAAAAGAGATGCCTTGGCCAGCTAATGCTCTTGCATGCCAGTTTGCTTTATTTAATGAATTAGTAGGATCATTGTCTCCAGAATAAAAATTTAAACCAATATCATTTGGTATAGGCTCCGGCATCATATCACTAAATGCCCAATTAGAACATAGCTGAAAATTAGGTGCAGCCGTATGAACTTCTTTAGTGTAATGTTTAACATATCTTAGAAAAGAAGTTCTATTAAACTCTACAAATTCTTTATAATATTTATCGCTTGGTTTTTGTGGTATTGATTCTATTCCCGTTACCTTTTTAAATTCTGCTAATGCTGCTGGGTGATAATCCGGTTGAACAGCCCATGCTTCTCCATCTATCCATGCGCCATCAATTTTATATTTAAGGGCTAATTCTTTAAGCTGAGGAATTAATAATTTATCTGAATAATCTCCCCAAAAACTGGTATTGCCAGGGTCAGGCTTTCCATCGCTTTGAATTCTTGCTTGATCGGGATGCTGTGAAGCGTAATTAGAATCACGAACTCCAGAATAATGAACATACAAACTTACCTGTTGTTGATCCGTTACTTTTCGAATCAATGCCAAAGGGTCTTTAGCAAAACTGATAGCTTGTTTACCTACTTCAGTTGGGTAAGAAGAGATACCAGGATGACCCTTACAGTCAACTTGAATATAATCGGGACGGCCGTATAATAATAAACTATCCACCATTGATTCAGTAAGTTGAGCACCTACATGACTACTCGTAGCACTCAGGTGCTGATCAAAATGTAGTCCCCAAAAAGAAGCTTCACGAGAAATTTTTGATGGATGGAGTTGGCTCGCTTTAACGAATTTATTAGATTGACTATATACTAAACCAACACTCATAAAAAAGTAACTAGTCATTAAAAATATATTTCTGAAAATCAAATCACTCGAAAGAGAATTGAAAAGTTGTTTTGCTTTCATTTGTCCAGGATTAAAAAATTATTTATACCGTATTTCTTTAATTAAAGATATGTTTTTTTCATTTTTGGAAGACTTTATTCTAAGTAGATCCATATCTAGCTCATCGCTTATATTAATCCTTATTTTCACTCAAAAAAACCAGCCTAATGTTATATTGATACCTTAATGGTCATATATTTACGCTTTAAAATATTCAATTCCATTTTAATTAATTTTAAAATTTGAAAAGATGCAAAAAAGACTCACCTCACTAGATGCCTTTAGAGGATTCACGGTTGCCGCGATGATTATGGTAAATTTTCCTGGTAATTCAGCTTTTGTTTTTTTTACACTTCGTCATTCTATTTGGAATGCACTAAGTTTTACTGATCACGTTGCACCCTTTTTTCTTTTCATTATTGGTGTATCCATTCATTTTGCTTATTCCAATAAACCAACACAGGAAAAACCTAGTCTCTATAAAAAAATTATTCTGCGAGCTTTGAAGATATTTGCTATTGGCATGTTCCTTAATTTGATGCCTACCTTTGACCTTTCTGAAATTAGGTGGACAGGTACGCTTCATAGAATTGCAATAGTCTTTTTAATTTGTTCCCTCATTGCACTTCATACCAATTGGAAACAACAATTAATTATTTTAACTACTCTCTTACTAGCCTACTGGTTCATTATGACTAGGATTCCTTACCCAGGTGAAGGAAATGTAATGCTTGAGCCAGGTAAAAATATTGCTGCTTACATTGACTCACTTTATTTACCGGGAACTATGTGGCAAAAAACTTGGGATCCAGAAGGAATCTTAAGCATTGTACCAACCTGTTGTACCACATTGATTGGAATGCTTATAGGAAAAATTATGAAATCGGAATTGCCTGAAAATCTTCGCTTGAATTACCTAATGATTATAGGAGTGGCAATGTCGATACTTGGATATTTTGTTGGACTTTCATTTCCAGTGAATGAAAACATATGGTCTAGCAGCTTTGTACTAGTAACAGCAGGTTTCGCTTGTTTAATTTTTGCTTCAATGTATTTTATATTTGACGTATTACCCTATAGTAAGTACGCTACAATAGGAGTAGTATTTGGAGTGAACGCTATTACTGCTTATGTGCTAGGAGATTTATTAGGATTAGTTTTTTATGGAATAAATATTGGAGGTAATACGATCAATATGCATTTCTTTAATTACTTTGATCAGTTGGGTGTTATGCCTGAATTAATTTCATGGGTATATGCATTACTATTTGTTAGTATTGTTTCGATTCCGTGTTGGATACTTTATAAAAAGGGAATCATCATAAAAGTGTAACTCATTCATACCGATTTAAAAATCATTTATTCATTGTCTCTTAATACATATTTCATAAAATACTTTTACTGCCTATTGATACTTTTAAGTATCAACCAAATGGCAGTAGGTCAGCAGTATGTCTTTGCTCAATTAAAAGGAGCTTATCTTAATACAAATAGTTGGAATTTAAGTGGGGATGCAAGAGTAGCTAATGTGAGTGGCAATAATTTATCAGAATTATTGCTTTGTTCTAACTATAATTTCAAAAGTGGTGCCGCTTTTTATTCTCAGCCAATTAATCTTTCCATATGTAATAAGTGGAAGGCAGAATTTGATTTCAGAATATTTGATGGTACTGGTGCTGACGGTTTAGCCTTTTGCTTTTTAGATGTTCCTCCCACAGGTTATGTAAATGGCCAAGGCCTTGGAATACCTGCCACAGCTAATGGACTCAAAGTATGTTTTGATACCTGGAGAAATTGCACTAATACTTCCAATTTTCAGAATATGCCAAAGGTAGAAATGAGATGGGGTGTAGGATACGATGAATGTTTGAATTTGCCAACGAGAGATAATCAAGATGGCAAACTTTCTATTCTGCGCAATGCAGAATATTGTCATGCTTTGATCACTTATGACAATGGCAATATCAGTGTTTTCCTAAATGATAATTTATATTTAACCGGATTTCAGCAATTTAATTTTACAGGATATCTTGGGTTTACTGCCAGTACCGGTGGAAGTAATGATAATCATTCCATAAAAAATGTGATGATTTATACGGATATGCCTCCTTCATTTGCTGGTAACCCTGCAGGTTTTAATTTTTGCCCAAAAGATAGTATAAAACTTGGAGGTCCATCTAACTCAGATTACATTTATAGTTGGTATCCCACTATTGGATTAAGTGACAGTTCTGTTGCAGCTCCATTATTACATTTATCTAATCTTACGGACAGCACACAGCAATTTACTTACTATGTAAAAACTGCTTTTAAAAATAATCCAGGTTGCGCCTCAAAAGATAGTCTACCCATTAGAATTTATCCCAATCCAAATATTCAATTCATTTCACCAGAGATTTGTTTACAAGATGCCATTGCTCAGTTTGCAGACAGCAGCATTACCAAGGACAATGGCACCCTGCCCTTTTTATATAAATGGAATTTTGGTGACCCTGCAGCAAATGCTAGCAATCCAAATAACTCGAACCAACAAAATCCAAGTCACCGATATAGTGCCAGTGGTTACTATCCTATTAAATTGCAAGTAACCAATGGAAAGGGTTGCACGGACAGTGTTTCTAAAATATTTACTGTAAATGGAGCAGTACCACAGGCTAATTTTACCATTACCAATCCAACTAGTTTATGCAGTAATCAACCGGTAGAAATAATCAACGAAAGTGTAGTCGATTTTGGCAACATTACTAAAGTGCAAATATTTTGGGGCGATACTGCCAACAAAAGTTACCTAGATGAAAGTCCATCAAAAGGAAAAAAATATTTTCACCAATATCCTAATGGAGCAATATCCTCCTCTTCAAATTATTCTATTAAGTTCGTTGCCTTTTCTGGAATATCCTGCGAACAGGAATTAAGTAAACAAATAAATATTCTACCTGCTCCGATTATTCAATTTACTAATTTATCCTCTGTTTGTAATAATGCATTACCGATCGATATTGCAGGAGCAGCGCAAGTAAATAATTTAGCTGGTACTTTTTCTTATTCAGGAAAAGGGGTAACAGCGAATGGGCAGTTTAATCCGCAGTTGGCCCTTGCTGATACACAGTATATTTTATACGCTTACACTGCTACTAATTCCTGTAAGGATTCTGGCTATCAAAAAATAATCATTACTCCTGCTCCAATTGTAAATGCAGGTCCTGATTTAATGGTATTAAAAAATGAAACGGTACAAATAAATGCAAGCGCCACAGGTAATGGTCTGAAATACCTATGGAATCCTTCGGCTTGCTTAAATAGCGATATAATATTAAATCCGCTTTGTACAACAGCAGCAGATATTATTTATCAACTAACGGCTACTGATCACCTTGGTTGTAGTAGCCAGTCGAGTATGGCAGTAAAGATTTTAAAAGATCCACTCATACCGAATGCCTTTACTCCAAATGGTGATGGATTAAATGATTGCTGGCGGATTAAAGAACTTAGTTATTATCCCAATTGCGAAGTGACAATTTTTGATCGTTATGGTCAACTCGTATATTTTTCAAAGGGATACAAGAACCCTTGGGATGGCACTAAAAATGGACAACCAATGACTGCAGGAACCTATTGTTACCTAATTGACACTAAAAAATTAAAAACGATATTTAAAGGATTCGTAGTTTTACTAAGGTAAGGTCTCACAAATTCAATTAAATGTATCAGTGATATAAAACCTTCCTGTTCTTATTATCTATAGTATTTAACATACCAATATCTTTCTACTTTAAAAAACAAACCCTCTTAAACAGGATGGCATTAATTTCTTAGCGTTTATGTATAATAAAATTTCCAAAAATTTAAATTATTAAAATAGATAATATTGCGAGTTGAATTATTAAAAAGAATAATTTATTATATTAAAATGTTTAATTATTGGACTAAAATTTGAACCAAAATTTAAACAAAAAATAGTTTTAATGAAATAACTTAAAATTACAAATTAATTAATTTGATAAAATTTCTAACTATTGAAACTTCTCGTTAAATTACCTCAAAATTTATATTTATGAAAAAAATTATTGTATCACTTTCTGCATTTTTATTGCTAGCAGCAGTAATTATGTCATTCACAACTCCCGTAAAACCGGATCTTAAAATCACCAAATCTAAGAACGCTGCTGGAGAATGGGAATTCGTTATTCACAACCAAACAAAGCATTACATTGACCAATTTTGGGTAGCTGAAACAGGTCCAGCTCTTCATCATGATGCTCATGTATGGCACGAAGGTCATTGGGTTGAAGGCACACATTACATTGAACCAGGTGCAACCATGCATTTAACATTGAAAGATGCCCATGAAGCAGAATATTACATGTGGACACATGATAACCACGCACATCATGGTTATTTATACAAATTACATTTAGACCATGATGTAGATGTTAATGACCAAGAAGAAGACGCTGACGAAGTGGATGATATCTTTGGAAAAGAGCACCACGAAGGTGATGAAATTGATCTTGACGATCAAGATGATGACTAATATTTGATTTGAATCAAAATATAAAAAAGACTTAGGTATCATTCCTAAGTCTTTTTTATTTAAGTAGGATTTACTTTAAAACTAATTCTTTAGCTTAACATCATATTAATCCCTCATGGATTAAAAAAGTCGCAGCCTATAGTATTAGATAACATAGAACAAAAGATATTATTTTCTAGTATTTAAAGGCCAATTACTGTCCGCCCCGTTTAGTAGTAATAAGGACTACACCATTTGCTCCACGCGCACCATAAAAAGCCAGAGAAGTGGCATCTTTTAAAACTTCAATTGATTTAATGTCATTAGGATTTAAAGTAGACAAAGGGTTTGCCACTCCCATAATTCCATCTAATACATATAATGGATCGTTACCAGAATTGATTGAGTTAGTTCCACGGATACGTATCATAGGGTTTTGTCCAGGACTGCCACCACCGACCGATATTACGGATACTCCTGCAATTCTATTTTGAAGGGATTGGCCAATATTGAAAGAAGATTTTCCTCCATTCGCAGAGGAGGTGCCTTCCCATTTAGAATGAAAATCTAATTTATCTTTTGCTGGCTTTTGAGTGGACAATCCAGTCTCAGCCGAATTTTGCTTACTTGCTTTTAAACCCTTAGCAGAGCTGCAGGAGCTAAGAGTAGCTGAAAAAAGCATCGCAATTAACACTATAAATACAAACTGACTTTTCATAATTTGCATAAATTAATGAATTGAAGCTAAATGGTAAATTAGTTGACTATAAAGTTACTCAAAATAAAGATGCAATTCAGCAACTATTTATTAGTAGAAGTTTTACTACCCAGCTATAAAAATTGAAGCGTTGGCGATTTCAATTTCAGAAAGGGTCTTTAGTAGATTGGTAAAAAGTTTTTTTACCTATTTTTTACTTCTTCGAATACCGCATCATAATCATCTCTCAAAGTTCCCATTATTCTATCCCAAAAAAGTAAATACAAACCGTAATTACCTTTAAAGTACCTATGATGTTGATTATGGCTAACAGAAGTATTCATCCATTTTCCAATCAAGGATTTAGAAAAGCCCTTAGGATACAACTCCCAACCTAAATGTCCATAAACATTATAAATTATTGAAAATAAAAAAAATATTGGAATATGAGTTTTGTGCAGTGGGAATGAAAAGGCGAAGATTATAAAAATTCCATTTTCAACAATTGCTTCCAAAGGATGAAAAGAATAAGCTGCCCAAGGAGAAGGGTTGATGGATTGATGATGTACTAAATGAAATATTTTAAATAGGCTTTTATGATGCATCATTCGATGCGTCCAATAAAAATAGGTGTCATGAATAATAAGCATAATTGGGAAGGCAGTAAAATAGTATAGCCATCCACGTTGCCCAATATCATCATACACTTTCGTGTACTGCTTAATTTGGGGATTACCCATTATATTGATAATAATGACTCCAAAAATTAGAATAGTTAAAATTGAGTAAGCAAATTCTCGAAAATAATCTTTGTTTTTGGGTAGTGAATTTTGGATTTTTTTATTGAATAACTTATTCTTAAATAAAACATAAAAAAATAAAAAGGCCGCCCCCGCAACTAGAATATATCTACTCGTAATTAAAGAAACAACATGAAAGTATTGATCAAATGTATAGCTGATAATTAATGGGAATTGCATAAAATTGAAATTTTAATTTCAGTCAGATATTTTTAAATAGTATACGCTCAATTTGATTTTAACTTTCTTCTGCAATAATTAAACCATTTATAATCGAAGGAGTCTTAAATTTGAATCATCTAATATCAAAATTATAAGACCATGAGTTTTAGCAAATGTATAAAATCGTTACTAGTTATTACTATTTTCACAATTTCTTGTACAAAAACAAGTAACACCACCAACACTACTGGAACGAATAATAATAATAGCAATACCGATAATAATAGCGGCACTTATAATGACCTATTTGTCCCGCCTGCTATAACCGGCAATAATTTTAATCTAACGCTAGACAAAGCAACTAAGCAATTAAAAACAGGTGCGGCAACACCTACTTATGGTTATAATGGAAATAGTTTTTGGGGTCCGACGCTTATTATGAATCAAGGTGATGATGTAAAAATAAATGTAACCAACAATTTGACCGATCAAACCACCGTGCATTGGCATGGTTTTCACATTCCTGCAATAATGGATGGAGGGCCTCATCAAATTATAGATGCTGGCGGAAAGTGGTCTCCTAGTTTCAAAATTAAAAACAATGCGGGTACTTATTGGTACCATCCCCACCTTCATATGAAAACTTATGAGCAACTTGCTAAAGGTGCAGGAGGGTTTATTATTGTAAAGGATCCAGTAGAATCTGCTTTAGCATTACCAAGAACCTACGGTACGGATGATATTCCATTAGTATTATCCAGTAGGAGATTTAATACTGATAATTCATTTCAAATTTCAGGAGCCTATGGAGATTATCTACTCACTAACGGAACATTGAATGCCCAAGTTACCTTACCTAAACAATATGTTCGATTAAGAATATTAAATGCTGAAATTGAGAGGGGCTATGATTTAGGCTTGAGTGATAACAGGCCATTTAGTATCATTGGAAATGATGGTGGATTATTAAATGCACCCATTTCAGCAAATAGAGTAAAAATAATGCCTGGTGAAAGAGTTGAAATTTTAGTAAATCTTGGAGGAGATGCTGTAGGGGCTAGCATTGATTTGAAAGCATATAATTCTGGACAGAAATTTGGTTTCCCAGGTGGTGAACCGGCTAGTGCAGGTGAATTTGGCAGTTTGTTAAATAATAACGATTTTAATGTACTACACATTAAAGTAGGCGCTAGTACCTCAACTGCAATAACCTCCCTGCCTAGTAAACTAGCTAACCATACTTATTGGACGAATTCAGATGTTACCAACTCTAGGACAATTAATATTACTGGTGGACAAGCAGGAGCGGCTTTTACATTTGATAATAACACCTATGGTTTTACTACCATTAATCAAACCATTCAATTAAATGCAATAGAAAAATGGACCATCGTAAACAATAACATTTTTGGACATTCATTTCATGTGCATGATGTACAGTTTAAGATTATAGCAAGAAGTTCTGGAACAGTTGGAGATCATGAGTCTGGATGGAAAGACACCGTTTATGTACCCTTAGGAGAGACCGTTACTGTGATTGCAAAATTCGATGATTTTGCTGATTCTGTTAATCCTTACATGTACCATTGTCATTTTTCAAATCATGAAGATGGCGGTATGATGGGACAATTTTTAGTAAAATAATTATCATTGAAACTTCATTCAGTTTTTATAGCAGGTTTTTGTATCATAATGATCTCCTGCAATAATATCAATCAGCCTCCTCAGTTAGAGGTTAAAAATATTGATACCTTATTATCAAAAACAGACAAAGGTTGGCTCTATAAAAATCGACCCTTTAATGGATACATGATAGAAGTAGAGAATGACGGCAGGATTGTTTATAGGCTGCCGATTATTAATGGCAAAGAGCATGGCTTAGCCATTGGTTTTTATAATTCGGGTGAAAAATTATTAGAAAGAGAATTTATTAAGGGGGAAAAGCAAGGAGTTTTTAAGCAATGGTGGCCAAATGGAAGACTTCGATATTTATTTAATTTCAATAAGGATAAATATGATGGCCAACAAATTGTCTATTTTCACTTCGGAAAAGTTCAAGAAGAAAAAAATTACCTCAACGGTATTGAGGAGGGAGTACAAAGAATTTGGGATTCAACTGGAAATCTGATTTCAAATTACACAGTGAAAAATAACAAAATATATGGTACCTTATCTGCAAAGGATTGTATGCCAGTTGCTCATTAAATTAATTTTATCAACATTTTTTGTTGCGAATTTAGTTGGTTGTCATTCATTATCTACTCCCGCTGAAATTTTACCTTATTATAACTCCGTAGACCTCACTCCCCATTGGGATTCAAAGAATACACATACTATTGCCTATTTCAATTTAATGGATCAAACAGGAAAGAATTTTAATTCAGATTCCTTGATAGGTAAAATTTATATTGCCAATTTCTTCTTTACCAAATGCCCAAGTATTTGTCCTAAGATGACAAAAAACTTAAAAATATTACAGGATAGCATTTATGGTTCAACAGATATTGATATTGTTTCTTTCTCTGTAATGCCTTGGATAGATTCAGTAAATAAATTAAAAACATATAGTGAAGACAATCAGATCAACCCAGCTAGGTGGCATTTATTGACTGGCGAAAAGTCAATTATTTATACCCTCGGTAGATCTTCTTTTTTTGCAGATAATAATATGTCTTCAGATACAAGTTCTTTTTTACATACAGATAAAATGTATTTAATTGATCAACATCAACAAATAAGGGGAGTTTATAATGCTACTAATAGGAATGATATTAGTAGAGTGATTAATGACTTGGCTATTTTGAAAAAGGCCATTCACTAATTAGCATTTATCCCTTCACGTTTTACCTATTTCCTTTACTTTCTAATCAAAATGCAGGGCATGATAGTAAATAGCTGTGGTAACAGGTAAAGTATTTAGTGCCTTTATCTTAAAAAATAGCTTAGATTAATTAATTATAAATTTTATTATAATAAAAAGATTAATAATTTTGGTAATCCTTTCATCCCAAAGCTTACCGTTTATTATACAGGATAATGATTTCAATAACCTATCAATATACTAACCTTCAAAACTAAAACAACCAACTATGAAAAAAATATCCTTACTACTTTTCCTTATAGTTTTTGTCAGTTTTGCTTTTGCACAACAAAAAGTAACTATAAAAGTGACTGATGCAAAAACGGGTGGAGCACTTAAAAATGCTACCATTAAAATAAAATCCACTAAAGCTGCAACCACTTCCAATAGTGAAGGAGTTGGACAAATTGTTGCTACAGTAAAAGATGTGATTGAAATAACCAGTGTTGGATATAAAGATCAATCGGTTACTTTCAATGGCCAATCTACCATCAATATCGGAATGGAAATTAGTACGATAGATCTTGGTGATGTGGTTATTCTTGGTACTCGTGGTGTAGCAAGAATTAAAACCGAATCTGCAGTTCCAGTTGATGTAATAAAAATAAATCAAGTAGGATTACCAACTGCAAAAATGGATATCACTTCCATTTTAAATATGACTGCACCATCTTTCAATTATAATAAACAAAGCGGTGCAGATGGGGCGGATCATGTGGACTTAGGAACCTTAAGAGGTCTAGGCCCTGACCAAACATTGGTTTTAATCAATGGTAAACGTCGTCATCAAACTGCCTTTGTTGCGTTATTTGGTACAAGAGGTAGAGGTAATTCTGGAGCTGATTTGAACTCTTTTCCTGAAGCTGCAGTGGATAGAATTGAAATTTTACGAGATGGTGCATCTGCACAGTATGGATCTGATGCGATGGCTGGCGTAATCAATATCTTACTTAAAAAAGATATTAATCATTGGACAATTAATACTGGCTGGAGCGGGTATTATGATAATAAATTTAACTCCTATTCGCAAAGAGCTTCTAACGAATATTACTCTAGTAAGCCAATTGATGGTGGCACTTATTCTCTTGCTGCAAATAATGGTTTGGCCATTGGAAAAAATGGAGGTTTTATCAATTTTTCAATGAACCTGTTAACCCAAGCTAAAACTTTCAGACAAGTAAGTAATAAAAATTGGGAGACCGATGAAAATGCTTTACCCTATATCAATGGAGGTCGCAGAGCTTTTGGAGATGGCTCGGTAAAAACTTATGGGGCTATGTACAATATGGAAATACCTACTAGCAGCAAAGGAACTACCACTTTTTATTCTTTTGGTGGATATAATTATAAATCTTCTGATGCCTATGCGTATACAAGAAATTGGAGTGCAAAACCCGAACGCTTTCCAGTAGATGCTACTGGCAACCTTATTTACAATGCTGCTATCATGCATACAACAACCGATGGTGAAATCTATTATAATCCGCATATACAAACCAATATTGCAGATGCATCGATTGCTACTGGATTAAAAGGTGATGCGGGAAATGGATGGAACTGGGATTTAAGTAACACCTTAGGTAGAAACGATTTTCATTATTATGGTGATAAAACTTACAATGCGTCTATCATCAATAATGCAAGTAAAACTCATTTTGATGATGGCGGATTTAACTTTCTTCAAAATACCCTTAACCTCGATTTCAGTAAATCTTACCAATCGGTTGCAGCCGGACTCAATTTAGCCCTAGGTGCTGAATACCGCTATGAAAGATATTCTATTTACAAAGGAGAGGATGCTTCTTTTTCAAACTATCACCCTGCTGATGTAAACTATCCAAGTGTAGGTGAGCAAAGAACTCCCGCTTCAGGCTCTCAAGGATTCCCTGGTTTTAGTCCGGCTGATGTAATTGCAGCTCATCGATCTAACGCAAGTTTATATGCCGATGTAGAATTGAATGCCACCAAAGCTTGGCTATTGAATGGTGCTATTCGATTTGAAAATTATGCAGACTTCGGTTCCATTGCTACTTTTAAACTAGCTTCCCGATACAAAGTTGCCTCCAATTTTAATTTGAGAGGATCTGTTAGTACAGGATTCAGGGCTCCATCATTACAACAAATTAATTTTAGCAATACCCTTACTTCTTTTAGTGCAGGCGAATTGGTGCAATCGCGTATTGCTCGCAATGGAGATGCTATTACAAAAGCTGCAGGTATTCCTAGTTTAAAACAAGAAACTTCTGTCAACTCTAGTATTGGATTTAACTGGAAACCAGTAAAAGGATTAACTTTTACTGCAGATGGATATATGGTTAAAGTAAAAGATAGAATAGTTTTATCAGGATTATTTAGTGCAGATGATCCAACCTTACCTGCATCTTTCACTTCGCAACTTAAATCCATTCCTGTATCAACTGCTCAGTTTTTTGACAATGCAGTTAACACCACCAATTATGGACTTGACCTTGTAGTGGACTATTCAAAGAAATGGGGTAACCGTGGTATCAAAGCTTTGTTTGCAGGGAATTTTCAACATATGACGATTGATGCCATCCATGTTCCTGATGCACTCAACAGTAATACCTTAAATAGAAAAACATTTTTTAGTGATCGCGAAGAGTCATTCTTATTGGCTTCTGCTCCAAAAACAAAATTCAATTTGAGTCTTGAATATGATGTAAATAAAATTGGATTCGGCACTCACCTTACTTATTTTGGAAAAATTAAACTATTAGGTTTTGGTGATGCAACCGAAGAAAATCCAAACTATACTGGCATTAATCCTCACGTACCTTCAGATGCAGATCCAAGCATTTTAGTACCTGAGGTATTTAATTACAATGGAAAAATAGTAACCGATGTTTTTGTGTCTTACAAAATAAGTAAAAAAATAAGCTTATTTGTAGGAGCAGATAATCTTTTAAATATTCACCCTAACCTTGGCGTAAATCAATTAGCAAAGGGATGGGCGGGAGATAATGAATCGGGTGGTCCATGGGATTCTGTTCAAATGGGATTTAATGGTAGAAGATTATTCTCTAAGCTTTCTTTTAATTTTTAAAGCCTCTACTAGGTAGCCATTTACAGTAAATCTGACTAGTTTTTTAATAATTTTAACCCCCATCATTTTTAGTTGATGGGGGTTTTATTTTTTAAATAGGAATTTCGATTTTGCTTAAGGTAGATTGATAAAATGGTTTATATTTACAAAAAAATATATTATGAAAAAAGCAAGTCTAGTCCTAACAATTTTATTAAGTTTTTTATTTACTGCTAATTTAAAAGCGCAAACGAATGAAACTTTTTATGCTGGAAAATGGAAAATAACTGTATTTGGAACACCTTATGGAGATGTGAAAATGGGGTTTGTAATTGATAATAAGGAAGGAAAATATTCAGGGATTGTTCAAGATAGTACCGGTGTTGAAATTACAAAAATTAGCAGTATTGAAACCTCTGGTAAAGCAATCACTGTTTCTTACAATGCAATGGGGTATGATTTAACTGTGCAATTAGAGCCTGCTGACGACGATAATTTAAAAGGCATTTTGAATAACATGTTTGATACTAAAGGAACTCGTGTAAAGGAAACTAAGTAATCGCTTTTATACGCTATTTTTTAAAAGTAAAGAGATCATTAGGATGTTTATTCATATAGCATAACCACCCTAATGATCTTTTGAGTTTAATAACCTAGGAGTTTAAATCTTCAATAGCTGAATAAAATTGAAAAGACTCAACTAAACAACTAAACTCGAATTAAAAAGTACCAAAAATTATAATACTCTAGACTAAACCTCTAAACCTGAATTTAAAAGAGCCTGCAATTATAACACTCATCTAAACCCGATTTAAACAATGAAACCTATATTCTTATTAGCTTTTGCTACTCTTTTGACATCGGTGGTTACTGCTCAAAAGATATTTACTTATCCAATAGCGGTTCAGACCTACTCTTTTAGAAATCATTTTCCAAATGGCATTGAAAAAACATTAGATGAAATTAAAAGTCTAGGCTTTACTGAAATAGAAGGCAATCTACCGATAGGAATTACAGCTACCGAGTATAAAAAATTGTGTGATGCCAAAGGCTTACATTTTGCATCTACAGGTGCCGAGTTTGACGAATTGGTAAAAGACCCTATGGCGGTAGTAACTAGAGCTAAAATTTTAGGTGTCAAGTTTGTAATGTGCGCATGGATACCTCATGCAAGAAATTCTTTTACAGTAGAGAATGCCAAAAATGCAGTGCAGGTTTTTAATGCTGCTGGTAAAATACTAAGTGAAAACGGATTGACCTTATGCTACCATGAACACGGTTATGAATTTTATCCCTATGAAGATGGAACACTTTTAGATTATATTATTAAATCGACTGACCCTAAATATGTTTCTTTTGAGATGGATGTTTTATGGGTAACGCATGGTGGAGGTGCTGAAATGCCAGTGGCTTTGTTAAATAAATATCCAGGTCGTTTTAAGTTGATGCATTTAAAAGATTTAAAGAA
>CANCRO010000067.1 GCA_947380605.1 Chitinophagaceae bacterium | reverse complement strand
TTTGTAGCCTATAACAGCTCTAAATATCCAGATGTAGGAGCAGCTTTAAAAGATCTTACCTGGGTGCCTATTGCTTGTTACACTGCCATCGGACTTGGTACGATGAGTGGTGGATGGAAGATTGTTAAAACCATGGGTACCAAAATAACCAAGGTAACTCCTCTTGAAGGAGTAGCAGCCGAGACTTCAGGAGCACTTACTTTATTTATGACGGAACAAATGGGCATTCCCGTTAGTACTACCCACACAATCACCGGAGCCATTATTGGGGTGGGTGCTACTAAAAGACTCAGTGCAGTAAGATGGGGCGTTACGGTTAGCCTATTATGGGCATGGGTACTTACCATTCCAATCAGCGCTTTATTAGCAGCGATCGTCTACTTTATTACTAATTTATTTTTCTAATTTATTTTTTAATCGAATTTATAAAAATCACTCACTTAAAAGGAGTGATTTTTTATTGGAGTGAATTTGAAATAGTAAATTTGTGAAAATAATTCTACATTGTAGTAAGTACTGAAGGGTTCATTAGAAAAATAAATCGATGCAAAAATTGATCTAGTATCGATAAAAAATTAGAATAAAAAATATCTCTGTCTAATCATTACCATCAATGCGAAAAAATACTGCCACTCTTTAGAATTGTCAATTGTTTTTTTTCATTTACTGTTAACCAGAAATTTCAATAAAAATACATGAGTAAAATCTTAGTCACTGGAGGATGCGGATACATTGGAGTTCACACCATTGTAGACTTAGTACAAAATGGTTTCGAAGTAATTTCTGTTGACAATAATTCTAAAAGTAATGCCTCAATTTTGGAAGGAGCTGCACAAATAATTGGTCAACCCATCCAAAACTATGCAGTAGATCTTTGCAACTTAAAAGATACGGAGCATATTTTCGAACAAAATAGTGATATCACTGGGATCATCCATTTTGCTGCCTACAAAGCAGTAGGTGAGTCGGTAGAAAAGCCACTGATGTACTTTGAAAATAACCTGGTTTCATTGGTTAACATTTTAAAATGTGCTGCAAAATATCAGGTACCCAACTTTGTATTTTCTTCCTCTTGCACCGTTTATGGAAGTCCTGATACCATTCCTGTTACCGAGCAAACTCCTCAAAAACCTGCTGAATCGCCCTATGGCGCTACCAAGCAAATGGGAGAAGTGATTGTAACCGACAGCGTAAAAAGTCATCCAATACAGGCAATATTATTACGGTATTTTAATCCTGTAGGTGCACACCCTTCCTCTTTGATTGGCGAAATTCCTTTAGGTAGGCCAGCTAATTTAGTACCTGCAATTACTCAAACCGCTATTGGCAAACTACCGACCATGCAGGTTTTAGGAACTGATTATGATACCCGTGATGGCAGTTGTGTTCGAGATTATATTCATGTGTGTGATATTGCGCACGCCCATACCTTAGCGCTTAATTTACTAATCGATAAAAAAGCAACCGTTAATCCTGAGATATTTAATTTGGGTACCGGGGACGGATATACGGTTCTCGAAGTAATTGAAGCATTTGAAAAAACTACTGGAGTAAAATTAAATTACACTATTGGCCCTAGAAGAGCTGGAGATGTAGTAGCCATTTACGCCAATAATAATAAAGCAAAAGATCAGCTTGGCTGGGCACCCGCTTATCAATTAAACGACATGATGTCTTCTGCTTGGCAATGGGAATTAAAATTAAAAAATGAATCCACTCAAAAAAATCAATAAAAATCAGTTTAAATTAACAGCAAGCCATAACTTGCGCCCTAATTAATCAACCACCAACTAAGGATAATTTTTTATGTTAAAAGACATTCAGGTAACCGGTAATAAAGATACCCGCAGCGGATTTGGAGATGGCATTCTAGAAGCAGGTAGAAAAAATGAAAATGTAATCGCCCTCACTGCAGATTTATTAGGCTCAATGAAATTGAATGCTTTTGTAAAGGAATTTCCTGAACGTTTTATCCAATGTGGTATTGCAGAAGCAAATATGATCGGAGTAGCTGCAGGGTTAACCATTGGAGGTAAAATCCCTTTCACCACTACTTTTGCCAACTTTTCAACCGGTAGAGTATATGATCAAATTCGTCAATCGGTTGCCTATAGCGGTAAAAATGTAAAAATTTGTGCTAGTCATGCTGGATTAACCCTTGGAGAAGATGGTGCTACCCACCAGATTTTAGAAGATATCGGTTTAATGAAAATGTTACCAGGTATGACTGTGATTGTACCGGCAGATTATAATCAAACTAAGGCAGCAACCATGGCAATTGCCGAAATGGATGGTCCAGTTTACCTTAGATTTGGTCGACCAGTTTGGCCAATATTCACCCAAGAGAGTGATTTTGTCATTGGAAAGGCTCAAAAAATTTCGGAGGGTACTGATGTAAGTATTTTCGCTTGTGGCCACCTTGTTTGGAAAGCTATTGAGGCAGGAAGGATACTAGAAGAGAAAGGAATTAGCGTTGAAATTATCAATATTCACACCATTAAACCATTGGATTCAACTGCTATTTTGGCTTCGATTAGCAAGACTAAATGCGCTGTAACTTGTGAAGAACACAATATTATTGGAGGTTTGGGAGATAGCATTGCGCAATTGGCTTCCAAAAATCTACCTATTCCTATTGAATTCATTGGTACCAATGATACTTTTGGAGAAAGTGGTACTCCTGCACAATTATTGACCAAATATGGTTTGGATGCCCCTAATATTGTAGCAGCAGCTGAAAAGGTGCTTGGGAGAAAAAATTCATAAAAAAAATTAACAGAGATTAAACTTTTCACCATAAAACCAGTCAAATGATTGGTTTTTTTTATTTTTATATTGTTTTTACGCTTATGGCACAATCATTTTTAGAAGATAAAGAACTCCTATTACAATTTAATGACCCTGCTTCCAAAGAGCGAGGCTTTACTGCTATCATCAAAAAATACCAGGAGAAATTGTATTGGCATATTCGAAGGATGGTGGTAGAACATGAGGATGCCAATGATATATTGCAAAATATGTTCATTAAGGTATGGAAGGGGCTTGAAAATTTCAGAGAGGATAGCCAATTATATACCTGGATGTATCGAATTGCCACCAATGAGTGTCTAACTTTTATTGAGCAACAGAAAAAAAGAAAGACCGTTTCATTGAGTAATGAAGAAACTGGTTTAAGCAATCAATTAAGGGCCGAGAAAAACTTTGATATCAATAAAGCGGAATGGAAATTACAGTTGGCCATGCAACAATTGCCAGAAAAACAAAAGGCTGTATTTAACCTAAGGTATTACGACGAGATGCCTTATGACGAAATGAGTCGAGTATTAGAAACCAGTGAAGGGGCATTAAAAGCAAGTTATCATCATGCTGTAAAAAAAATAGAGGATTACATATTAAACCATTAATACAATATTCTATCTAAATAAAGGAATGGAAACAACCAAGGACATATTAAATGAATTGGAATCACTGAGTCCGCTGATTGCAGCAATGGATAAGGTGAATGTATTTACTGTTCCAGCAGGATATTTTGACAGTTTGAGTTACACCGTATTAGCCTGCCTTTCAGATGAGCAAAACCTAGTTACTGATAAGTCTGCTACAATAAATGCAACTGTTCCAGAAGGATATTTTGATCAGCTAGCGGGATCTATTTTAAATAAAATTAAATCTGAACCAAGTGCTAAAGAAGAGATAGCATCTTTATCTCCTATACTAAGCGGTTTGCAGCATCAACCTGTTTTTGAAGTACCGACAGGATATTTTGAACAACTAAGTAGTGAAGTAAAAAAATCCATTAGCAATTCTTCTTCTAAGGATGAGATAAAAGAATTATCGACTGTTTTGGGAAGTTTGCAAAGGGTAAATGTTTTTGAAACACCGAAAGGATACTTCGAAAATCTTTCAGACAGTATCCTAAAAAAAGTGAAGACGCCTTCTGCAAGAATTATTCATTTTCAGGTGCGTAATTCATTTTTAAAATATGCAGCGGCGGCAGTCATTACTGGAGTAATTGCTATAAGTGCTGTAAAATATTTACATCCATCACAATCAGTCCCTACGATTTCCACTCCATTAGCGATGTTGGATGAATCTATTGAGAAGGGTAAAACCATGAATGACCAGCAGTTTGAAGAGACATTGCAAAAGCTTACTGCAGCTGATATAGCTAAATATTTAGAAAACAATGGCGATATAACAGATGTAGCGACCTTAAGAAACAATATTGATGAAAAGGATTTGCCCAATGAGGATGATTATATTGTAAATGAAAAAACACTTGACAATTTTATCAAAGCAATTAATAACAATAGCCCAATAAATAATTAATGGAAATGAATGATTGATTAGAGCGCGTGATGAAGATGAATAACAGCCAATCAATTTTTAATTACCTGATTTAAAATATAAAACAAAATGAAAAAATTTTACTTACTGCTGGTTTTGATGAGTCTTACTGCTTTTGTAAAAGCGCAAGATGAAGCGTTGAGTGCTGAAAAAAAACAACAGGGTATTGATGCACTGAAAGTTGCTTTTATAAGCAGGGAATTAGATCTTACTCCAGATGAAGCGCAAAAATTTTGGCCTATTTATAATCAATATGCAAAGGATTTAAAAAATACCATTAGCCGCGGAAATGATGTGTTGGATAGAGATGAGAAAGTGTTGAATTTAAGAAAAAGTTATAAGGAGCAATTTTCGAATGTTTTAGGTCAGCAAAGGATGAACAAGATGTATAATGCGGAAGGGAGGTTTCGAAATTTGCTTATCAAGTCAATGCGCAACCAAAATCAAAATCAGCGACCGCAGAATAATCGTATGGAGAGAGTAGAAGGAAGAGGTGCTCGGCCCGGCCCTGAGAGAGGTCATTAATTCCATTGCTCTTGCGGGCTAGAGTGAGTCACCGGGGGGAGTGACTCACCGGAGGGAGTGACTCACTGGGGTGAGTGACTCACTGGGGGGAGTGACTCACCGGGATAGATAGGGGTCTTGATATCGTGATAAAATAAAAAAGTCCAATTTTCTATTGCTCCTTTTTGCCACCACTCTTGCCTTAATTCCATACACTTTTTTCCATCATAATCATATTTCGCTATTAGCCTACTTTTCATTTGCTGTAGTTGAGGGGCCACATCTCCTCCAAAGAAAATTTTTTGTCCTCCTTCCTCTATCCAAAATACCTGGTGATAAGGAGAATGTCCACCTACCACTTCATAGCTAATCAATTCATCAATCACCCCTTTTTCACCCGTAGCAATCACTTGATCCGAATGAGCTATTACCTCATAATCAATCGTCGATTTTGTATCCATTTCATTTTGCAAAGCGGCATCTAGTTCCAATTGGTTGATATAATAATTAGCATTAGGAAAATTAAAAATTTGCTTTTGTTGAAAATTATCCTTGGAACTTATACCTCCAGCATGATCCTTGTGTAAATGACTCATCAACACTTTAGTAACCTCCAATGGATTGATTCCATTATCCAATAAATTTTGATGAATCTGCAATACGCCCTCCTTATTTCTGAACCCTAGTCCAGTATCTATTACTATAATATCTTTTGAAGTGACTACACAAAAGGGTTGTATTTCTACCAATAAACTTCCTACAGCTCTTTGCTGAATAGTATCATTTGTTTTGTCAAAGGGAATAAACTGTTTCGTTTTGTCGATCGAAAATGCACCTTCACTAAGTGGAATTATTTTCATGTTATTTGAAACCCTTGGTGGGAAATTTTAACTCCACTTTCAAAGGAGTATTTTATAATTGAATTTTAAAAAGTCTTTTTAGTCAACAACCGAAAACCTACTCATCTAAGTATCATAAGTCTATCAGCATCTAACCGAATCAAAATAAAAAGCAAGATGGTGAAGGTCAACAAAGAGGATCCTCCATAACTTAACAAGGGCAGAGTAATGCCAATCACTGGAGCTAACCCAATCGTTACGCAAATATTAACTGCCACATGAAAGAAAATAATACTTGCAACACAATAAGAATAAACCCTACTAAATGTACTCCTTTGTCTTTCTGCTACATTGATGATTCTAAAAATCAGTGCCATATATAATAACATCAATAAAGTACTTCCCCAGAAACCAAAATTTTCTCCCACGGAAGTGAAAATAAAATCAGTATGTTGCTCCGGCACAAAATCTCCTTGTGTTTGAGTTCCTTTTAAAAACCCTTTCCCAAAAAAACCTCCTGATCCGATCGCAATTTTTGATTGTTTAACATTATAATTTTGCTGAGCATCTTTTTTCTGTTTTGCTTTTTGATCCTGAGGATTTAGATGTCCAGTTGAATTTTTATCTGCAAAAGGATTATCTACCCCTACCATGCTAAAGATTCTGTCAGCTTGATAAGGTTTAAATACATATTTAAAAGTAAATGGAACAGCTAGGCCTACAAAAGCAGAGCAAAACAACCAAACGGCCACCACCAAACCAAGCAAACGCTTGTTGCGTTTGATTTGCAGCCTACTTGCATAAATAAATAAAATAGCCAACACAAAAAAAGCAATCAACAATGTTATGGGAGAAAACAAAAGGGAAACAATCAATAAGAATGCCATTGCAAAGCCCGTAATCAAATAGCCTGATGGCAAACCCTCCCGGTACATAGGTATTAAAAATGAAAAATAAACTAAGGCAAGTCCTGTTTCACCTTGCAAAATTGACAACACAGCGGGAGTAAATGAAAGCGCTGCGGCTATCAATTGAGATGGTGATTTTTTAAAATCGATATCTGGCATCGATAAATATTTTGCCAGGGCCAATGAAGTAAAAATTTTACAAAGTTCTACAGGTTGTAAATTCATAAAACCAAGCGGAATCCAACTCTTAGACCCTTTTATTTCTTTTCCCACCACAAAAGTAGCCAGTATCAAAATAAAGCCGGCGAGATAGGAAATGTTCGCCATGGCTGTAAAAAGTTTGCTATCTGTTAACAAAATAAAAATAGCTACCCCTATACACACTAAAAAAAATATAAACTGCTTACTATAATTTTTCTTGAAGCCCAAAAAGCTTTCTATCACACCGTCAGTAGTCCTGTACTCTACAGAAAAAATACAAAGCAACCCGATCATCACTAAAAGGGCGTATAAGCATA
Source organism: Chitinophagaceae bacterium (assembly GCA_947380605.1). Lineage (GTDB taxonomy): Bacteria > Bacteroidota > Bacteroidia > Chitinophagales > Chitinophagaceae > Ferruginibacter. The sequence goes on along the minus strand of CANCRO010000067.1, from coordinate 8,463 downwards.
TCAATACCCAGTCAAATCCTTTTCCAATAGCAGGGTTTTTTTGATACATTTTTTAAAATATAAATTATACTATTACAACGAAGGTGATTAATTTTTTACAGTAACGCTCACTACACTCATTCTTTTTTCATCCGGCAATATCCCTTCGATATAACTTTTAAATGAAAAAGGATAACTATCCTTTTTAGATTTTTTTTCTTTTTTAAAATTACTATCCTTCTTAAATTTATCTACCCCCTTTCTTTCATCCCCTTCCTCTAACCAATTAGTGTCATTGACTTTCTTTGAAGATGGATTACTACTAATATTGGAAGATTCGCTGATACGTCTTAAAGAATCTTGCTTTCTAATTTCTTTATAGATTCTAGCAGGTAACAAATTAAGGCTAGCTAATTTTTCTATTTGATCTAACCTGCCTGCACTGGTTATAGAATCTTTTAGATACTTCTCAATCATTAAACCAACAATAGGCGCAGCGTAGGTTCCACCAAATTTTCCGCTATTTTCAACCACACACATGATAGCAATTTTTGGATTTTCTCTAGGAGCAAAACCACAGAAAAAAGTATGGTTGGGTTGTTTTACTAACCCAATATAATTTTCAACTGTTCCTGTTTTTCCGCAAATATTAATTCCTTCTACCTTAGCACCAAGGCCCGTTCCCTTATCCACTACACCCTGCATTGCCTCATGCACTACTTCAAAAACACTGTCAGAAATAGAAGAAGTGTTGTGTTGTTCACTAAATTTTGTTAACAGTGAAAACTGGTCACCTCCCTCAATAGAATCAACCATATGAGGAATTTTAAACCAACCCTTATTAGCAATAAAAGCCATTTCATTGGCTACTTGTAGGGGGGTTACATTCACTTCGCCCTGACCAATACTGACTGATCGAAAAGTGCAGAAATTCCAATGTCCCGCTCCATAAATTTTATTGTATTGTTTGGGAGAAGGAATATTGCCAGCTGCCTCACCTGCAACATCAATTCCTAATTTATGGCCTAATCCAAAAGCATACATATATTGATCCCAAGCTGCTAAACTACTATCAACGTTCGGGTATTTTGGATTATTAATTACGCGCTGCATCACATTGGCAAAATAAGTATTGTCAGAAACTGTGATGGCGCTTCTTAAATCAAAGACACCCTTATCCAAACACTGCATGGGCCTTTGGCTACCACAACCATAGAAAGCTCCACTGCAAGAAAATCTTGTAGTCGTTTCAATGACTCCTTCATGTAATGCAATAAGCGCTTGCAAGGTTTTAAAAGTAGATCCTGGTGAATAGATGGCACTAACTGTTCTATTATAAAGAGGTAATGCAGGATTTAATAATAATTCTCCAATATGTTTTTTTCGGGTAGAGCCTGCCAATAACTTTGGCTTAAAAGTTGGACTACTAATCATTGCTAAAACACCCCCTGTTTTTGGATCCACGGCAACAATCGCTCCCAATTTATTCTCCATTAATTTTTCTCCTAAGGCTTGTAATTCAATATCGAGAGATAGATGCATATTATTGCCGGCGATGGCTGCTGTATCCATTCTGCCATTGTCTAGCCTTTCTGTCAACCTGTTTTTATTATCTCTCTTCCAAAATTCAATTCCTCTTTTTCCCATCAATACTTTTTCGTACGTTCTTTCCAATCCCGTTTTACCCGCGTAATCACCTATTTGATAGCCCTCATTAGCATGCTGCTTCAAAAAATTACTATCTACTTCGGATAAATAACCTAAAATATTACCTCCAGCATCTATGGGATAGCTCCTTACTGGACGCTCTTGTAGATAGAACCCGGGGACGAATTTATACATGGCTTCATTAATCATAGCCATTTTTTCATCACTCAACAAGGCTTCAAAAATAGATGGTCTGCTTCGGCCATTCTTAACAATAATATCTACTACTCTTTTTGTAAACTGATCGGTATCAATTTCTAAAGCTCTGCACAAAGCTGCCGTATCAATTCCTTTTAATTTATTTGGCAAAATCATCAAATCATAAATAGTCATATTTTGCAAAATAGCCTTTCGGTGTCGATCATAAACAATTCCTCGATCTGGATAAATTACTTTTTTGAATTTTCCCTGATCATCTGCCATGATACGATATTTCGTTGAAAAAATCTGCAGATTAGCTAGTTGGAAAATTATAATAACAAACATCCCTGCAAAGGCAAGTTTGATTACATTTTTACTAGACTGATTAAAAACTGGCAAGGGGATTTAATTATAATTTGATGGTAGATATTTTTTAAAATTTCAATCTCACAATATGACAATCATGCTAAATGAAATTATACAGTATTGGTTCTAAAAGCTTGTTTCCTCGAAAATAACAATTCCACTATCATAATCAGCAATAAAGTGATGGCGGTTGAAAAAACTGTTTTTACAATAAAATACCAGAAATCTCCAAACTGCATAGCTTCTAAGAAAAACAACCATCCATGGTGAACCAAGGTAAGCATGCCTGCATAAACCAAATAAGGAATAAAACCTCCCATACTCTTTGCAGAAGGTTCTTGATAATTGTTCTCTGCTCCCTGTTGAGATATTAATAAATTAACTACAAATGGTCTGAGATACGCAACTAAAACACAGGCGGCAGAATGAAATCCTGGATGATGGCGAAAACCATCCAGCGTAAAGCCCAAGGCAAATGCAATCATCATTTGAACCGCACGATTACCTTCAAAGGGCATCCATAAAATAAAAAGAAAATAAATGTATGGAGTAACCATATAATGCAAATGAATTCTGTCTAGTACATAAACTTGTACTAGGATCAGCAGAATAAAACGAAGCATATTTTTTAAGAGTGTTCCCATTGCTTGTCTTCTAGACTCATTTAATTATTCACTTTATTGTTAGCATTCTTCAATAACTGGTCAACTTCTTCTCTCTGTAAATTTTCTATCGCATTAACATATTGAAGATTATAGAAATTGGCCGTTGATTTTAAATAGAGAATATAATTATTAGTGCTTTTATCCTTCACTATCTCATCAATGGTCCCTATCATTAAACCATAAGGAAAGGTAGTAGTAAAGCCGCTCGTATACACGGTATCTCCCTTGGCAACCAGAGCGCTTTTTCTAATTTCAATTAATGAAAGACGATTAGGCTCCTTGCCGTCCCAAATGACTTGTCCAACTTCTCCGCCCTTTTTAAGTTTTGCACTTATTTTACTATCCTTATGAAGCAGGCTCATTATCACTGAATAATTTTCACCCACCTCGGTAACAATACCTACTACTCCATTATTGAGATCTACTACCCCGTCATCTTTCTTTATTTGTTGACCAGCACCTCTATGTATTGCGATAAAGTTATTCTGGGCAGCAACGGAATTGGAAACCACCTTTGCAGAAAAATATTGCCATTTTCTTTTACGTCCGGTGGTGTCATTAAAAATATTTTCTGAAACAATTTTAGTGGAGGTGTCTTGCTTTTCAAAATTTTCATTGAGCAGATTTACCAACCGCTCATTATTTTTAATCAGCACCTCATTCGTGTTTCTCAATTTAAAAAAATAATCAACTTTATTAAATTGAGTATTGACTCTGCCAGTAACCTCATTCATAAAATTAGAAGCTACTGCATTGTGATAGCTGTTGTAATGAACCAGTAAGTAGATTGAAAAGCCTTGTAATATTAATAGAACAATGAAATTAAAATATCTGCGGAAAAACAGAAAAAGATTATGCATATGTTAACCCTCCTAACCTTCTCTGAGAAGAGAAGTCTGTACGCTGTAATTTTAAAAAAATTTTCATACCAGAAAAGAACAGTGTCTTTGTCGCCCACTGGCGGATTGTGATTGACGAAAGTTTAGCGCATTACAAAAGGATATTTGTCATAGTTCTTCAAAGCAATACCCGTACCCCTAACTACACTTTTTAGTGGATCATCGGCCACATGAACAGGCAATTTAATTTTTGCGGCAATACGCTTATCCAGTCCTCTTAAAAGCGCACCACCTCCTGTTAAATATAGACCACGACGGTAAATATCTCCCGCTAATTCGGGTGGAGTAATTTCCAATGCCTTCAATATCGCTTCTTCTATTTTAAATATACTTTTATCTAATGCTTCTGCCACTTCTTGGTAGCTTACAAAAACTTGTTTAGGTATGCCAGTTACCAAATCACGTCCATTAACTGGAATATCATCTGGAGGATTATCTAAATCTTTTAACGCAGCGCCTACTTGTATTTTAATTTGTTCTGCCGTACGTTCACCGATCAACAAACTATGGTAACGTCTTAATGCTTCCATAATATCAGCCGTAAATTCATCTCCAGCAATACGAATACTTTGATCACAAACAATACCTGCTAGAGCGATTACTGTAATACCAGTAGTTCCTCCACCAATGTCAATAATCATATTTCCCACTGGCTCTTCTACATCAATTCCAATCCCAAGAGCAGCAGCCATTGGTTCATGAATTAAGTAAACCTCTTTAGCACCTGCTTGTTCTGCACTATCTCTTACCGCACGCTTTTCAACTTCAGTAATGCTACTAGGAATACAAATCATCATCCTCCAGCTAGGCGCAAATAATGGTTTTTTGGGATAGATCAATTTAATCATTTCCCTAATCATCAATTCGGCAGCATTGAAATCTGCAATTACCCCATCTTTCAAAGGACGAACCGTACGAATACTTTCATGGGTTTTTTCATGCATCATCAATGCCTTTTTACCCACCGCTAAAATATTCTTTGGATTGTTTCTATCCAATGCCACAATAGAAGGCTCATTCACTACCACTTCATCATTAAAAATGATCAAAGTATTTGCAGTGCCCAAATCCATTGCAATTTCCTGAGTAAAAAAATTAAAAAGGCCCATATTTTATAAAGAGAAAAAATTTTGTAAAGAATGTAGCAAAGTTGAAGTAAATTATTTGAATTAACAACGGTAAACCCTTTATTTTTCAAGATTTTATGCAGATAGCAGACATGCCGATTTTTACTGGCTGATTTTTGTTTTATGGATTTTAATTTTATCTAATCAAAATTCAAAAACACAAGCCCACTATTTTGAAATTTTGATGGCGCGAATCGCAAGAACGCTACTCGATTTTTTATGGGCAAAAACAAACCATATGAATGGCAAATAGTTAATTACTACATTTCAATTCTACTTGAATTCATAGCCGATATCATCTCGAAAGTAAATCCCATCAAAATCAATTTTTTCGAGGACTTGATTGGACTGAGTTACCGCCTCTGAAATAGTAGTGCCAGTGCTAGTTACAGCCAACACTCTCCCTCCATTAGTCAACACTTTTGTTCCCGCTTGCTTGGTGCCAGAATGGAAAACAATAGTTCCTGACAAAGCCACCTCATCAAGACCCAAGATTTCTTTACCCGTTACATATTCATTTGGATATCCTCCACTCACTGCTACCACTGTTACAGCAGCCATAGGACTGGTTTTGATCGTTATTTCATGTAACCTTTGTTGAGCAGTAGCTAAGAAAATTTCGACCAAGTCATTTTCAATTCTTGGAATAATCACTTCGGTCTCTGGATCACCCAATCTGCAATTATATTCAATTACCATTGGCTCACCTTTTACATTAATTAGTCCGACAAAAACAATCCCTTTATAGTCTAATTTTTCATCCAACAGTCCCTTAACAGTAGGTTCAATAATCGTCTTGACTACTTTTTGCATAAAGGCGTCATCTACAAAAGGTACCGGACTAACCGCCCCCATTCCGCCCGTATTAAGTCCTTTATCTCCGGTGCCGATACGTTTATAATCCTTAGCCTCTGGAAGAAGAACGTAGTTTTTTCCATCGGTAAGCACAAACATACTCAACTCTATACCCTCCAAAAATTGTTCTATCACTACCCTTTTACTTGATTCGCCAAACTTGGATTGCTGGATCATTTGTTCAAATTCAACCAGCGCTTCGTCGTGACTCGCGCAGATAATCACCCCCTTTCCGGCAGCTAATCCATCTGCTTTCAATACGATGGGCAGAGAATGACTTTTTATATAATTAACTCCTTCGTTGAAATTAGTGGTATCAAACTCACGATAGGCCGCAGTTGGAATTTGATGACGATCCATAAACGCTTTTGCATAAGCCTTACTTCCCTCCAATTTAGACGCCTCTTTGGAAGGGCCAATAACATGGATTGCAGCGGTTAAAGGATTGGCTTTAAAATAATCATAAATCCCTTTTACTAAAGGATCCTCTGGCCCCACCACTAACATGTCAATTTTATTGGCTAAGCAAAAAGCTGTTAATCCCTCAAAATCAGTAGCAGCAAGGGGTACATTGGAACCCACTAAAGCGGTTCCTGCATTACCCGGGGCGATAAATAGTTGATCACATAAAGCGCTTTGTTTTAGTTTCCATGCCAAAGTATGTTCTCTGCCACCACTGCCAATTATTAAAATATTCATGAATGAAAGGGATTGTATAAATGATGATTTAAAAGAACGAAATTAAAGTACCTCAAACAGTTTACCATAATATTTTGAAAAATAGCTAGGAAATAGTTGGACACGATTTTAAAACTCTACTGATTGCTTTTAATTTGGTATCAAGAAATTGGTTAATTTGAGTTATTAAATTCAATCATCATCCCAAAAAATACATTCGAATGAACGATCAGACAGTAAAGCAAAAACACCCAAAAGGATTGTGGGTTTTATTTGGAACAGAAATGTGGGAACGATTTAATTTCTATGGAATGCGGACCTTACTCTCCCTATTTCTTGCCCATTCATTATTAATGGGAAAGTCAGAAGCGTCTATTATTTACGGTGGATTTTTGGGGCTTGGTTACCTTACTCCAATGTTGGGCGGATACCTATCCGACAAATTTTTAGGTAACCGAAATTGTATTTTAATAGGGGGCACCACGATGGGGATAGGGCAATTGTTACTTTTCTGGAGTGCTAGTCAGGCACATGACCCTGCTGGAATCGCCACTGGTACTGCCATCATGTGGGGAGGATTACTGGCTATCATTTTAGGAAATGGATTTTTTAAGCCCAATATCTCTTCGATGGTAGGGAGCCTTTATCCGAAAGAACAGAAAAGTAAACTCGATTCTGCCTTTACCATTTTTTACTTGGGAATAAATGTAGGGGCAACATTAGGTCAATTTATATGTCCATTCTTTGGGGATGTTGAACACAATGGAGTGCGAGATCTTTCTGCATTCAAATGGGGTTTTCTTGCTGCAGCCTTGGCAATGTTTGTGGGCACCTTAACCTTCCTTTTTCTAAAAAATGAATATGTAATTACCCCAGAAGGAGCTCCCATCGGAGGTAAGCCTAGTAAAGCAGACATGCCAGCAGATGAATCGGACAATGCTAAATTTACTACTGCCAATATCCTGATTTCTATTGCAGTATTGATTGTATTAACCTATGGTTTCCATTTAGTATTGGGAGGTATTGGCGTTTCTTTTATTAAAGCTTGGCTTTACCCATTCATTCTTGCTTCAGGCATTAGTTTGGGCTTTTTAATCATGTCGGATAAAACAATCACTAAGATTGAAAGAGACCGAATCTGGGTATTATACATTGTTTGCTTTTTTGTAATGTTCTTTTGGGGTGCATTTGAACAGGCTGGTTCTTCATTAACTTTTATTGCAGATAACCAGACCGATACCAATATATTAGGATGGAAAATGCCTCCCAGTATGGTTCAAAACTTCAATGGTATTTTTGTAGTAATCTTTGCCATTCCATTTAGTATTCTTTGGGTATGGATGAATAAGAAAAAACTAGAGCCCATCTCACCTGTTAAACAAGCCTGGGGTTTATTACTGATTGCATTGGGATACTGGATCATTGCTACTCAGGTAAAAGGCTTGGGTATATCAGGAAAAGTAGGTGTCATCTGGCTAGTCATTTTATACCTTTTACATACCTGGGGCGAACTATGTTTATCTCCTATTGGTTTATCCTTGGTTGCAAAACTTGCTCCAAAAAGATTTGCTTCACTTTTAATGGGTGTATGGTTTTTAGGAAATGCTGGTGGCTATGTATTGACGGGGGTATTGGGTGCTTTACTTCCGCCTACTACAGAAGCCTATGTGAGTATGCAAAAACAAAATATTGATTTGAAAAAAGTATTGGATGGCGAAAAAGAACCTAGCGGAGTAGAACTTTATTCTTTGGCAAAAGAAAAAATTGCAACAACTATTGACTATGAAAAAGCAATGAAAAACAATCTTGACTTTGTGAATATATTGAATAATCCAGACTCTGTTTTAACCGCTCCTCAACTTGAATTAATAGAAAAAGAAAAATTAGTAAAGGTGAGTTACCCTGCATTTTTCGGTTTCAAATTAAAAAACCTCTACGACTTTTTCATGTTATTTGTGGTGTTATGTGGACTAGCTGGCTTACTACTTTATGGATTAACTCCTATGATGAAAAAGATGATGCATGGGATTAGATAAACAATTATTT
>CANCRO010000066.1 GCA_947380605.1 Chitinophagaceae bacterium | reverse complement strand
GTAGCATCGCCGCAGAAAAATTAGCCAAGCATTATGGCGTGTCAAGTAACCAGTTTTATACTGAGAAAGGGTTCGATCAAATTGGTTATGGCAGTGAAATCAAACCATCCAACCATTTCAATTACCAAGAAGTCAAAGAATACTCCCCTCTTTATAATATAGATCACTCTGAAAATCCCCAACAATTCTCAAAGGAAGAAATAATAGCACTCACGCTGCAGCTCAAGAACCTTGCCGACCAAAGCAGTCGCCTTTTAAATTGGCTATCTATAAATGACCCTATTGATCATCATTAGCACCCCCCTAAAATACCTTACATCCTCATAAATGGGATACTCATAAAAATTTCTGCTAATAATGTCAGTTTAATGATAATTTTGCGCCGGATGATGAGGGGTGGGAAATCAATCGACTTGCCACAGGCTTTACTTAAAACCACAAAATACATACATGAAAAAAATATTGTTGATTTTATTATTGGTGGTAACCTATTCTTTCGGCTTCAGCCAAGTAAAATGGGATCTTCGTAAGATTGTGGACTATGCAATGGCCAACAATATCAGTGTAAAACAGTCGGCGGTACAAGCTTCTATTTCAGCACTTGCCTACAATCAAAGTAAACTTAGCAGATACCCTAGTGCCAACTTCAGCGGTAATACTGGCTTTAGCAGTGGGCGAAATCAAGATCCTACCTCTTTTAGCCTCATCACTCAAAATTATATAAGTGCGGGATTACAATTACAATCGAGTGCTGATATATTTAACTGGTATAGTAAAAAGAACACGGTGCTTGCTAACCAATGGCAACTACAAGCGGCGCTTGCTAGTACTGAAAAACTAAAAAATGATATTGCTTTGATCGTTGCTAACGGTTACCTTCAAGTGCTTTTAGCGAAAGAGCAGGAAAATATTGCGCGCGTTCAGTTACAACAAACCAAAGAGCAGCTTTACTATACCCGCAAATTAGTGAATGCAGGTTCTCTACCCGAACTCAATGCGGCAGAATTAGAAGCGCAGCAAGCCCGCGATAGCGCTAGCTATATTTCCGCAAGAGGAAATGCTCAACAAGCTACTCTCCAACTTAAGTCAAGCATGAACTTCGACGCATCAGAGCCTTTTGAAGTTGACGTGCCCCCTGTAGATAAAATACCTGTTGAGTCAATCGCCGATCTTCAGCCAGAAGCAGTTATCGCGTTGGCATTGGTAAACCTCCCACAGCAACGCGTAAACGATTTTAACCTAAAGGCTTCCCAAAAAACAGCCGAAGCCGCTCGTGGAAGAATGTACCCTACCTTATCTGCCTTTGGTAGTCTAGGCTCTGGATACAATAACCGAGCTAAAGAAATTACGGGTTCTCACCAATTTCTTGCTCCCATTGGAAAAGTAAATGTTGGAGGCACTGATTATTCAGTATTTCCCAACCAACCTTTCACCGGCTATAGCTATGGAAATACTGCTTTATTTGATCAATTCAACCAAAATTTCAGACAGTCGGTAGGATTAGCACTTAGCGTACCCATCTTTAATGGTGCTCAAGTTCGTACCAACTGGCAAAGAAGTAAATTGAATATCCGAATTGTAGAACTTCAAAAAGAAGGTGATAATCAAAGAATAAAACAAGATATTTACCAAGCTTACAATGCAGCAACGGTAGCCATGGAAAAGTTCAATGCGAGTGAAAAAATTGTAGCTACGTCGCAACGCTCATTTGAGTTTGCACAAAAACGTTATGAGGTTGGAATGCTAAGTACTTTTGAATTAATCACCAACCAGAATAATTTGTTTAGAGCAAAACTTGAAAGCGTACTCAATAGATTTGACTATGTTTTTAAGATGAAAGTGTTAGAGTTTTATAAAGGACAAGGGTTGAAGTTATAATTTGAGTGACTCACTGGGTTGAGTGACTCACCGGCAGGAGTGACTCACTCAACTGCAACGGGCAGTGACTCACTGGAGAGAGTGACTCACCCGTACATTAAAAAGAAATAAAGATTCAATATATGAGCAAGAAAGTAAAATTGATTTTAATCGGACTAGTAGTATTAATAGCGGTCATCGGCGGCTTAAAATATGCTGGCGTATTTGGTAAAAAAGAAGGCACCAAAGTGACTGCTGAAAAAGTACAGCTACGCACCATTACTGAAATAGTAAATGCTAGCGGTAAAATTTACCCTGTAATTGAAGTGAAAGTAAGTCCAGATATCAGTGGAGAAATTACTGAGTTGACTGTACAAGAAGGAGACAGCGTAACTAAAGGACAGATTGTCGCTCGCATTTATGCTGATATCTACAGTATTCAAGCCAATCAGGCTGCTAGTGGTGTTGCACAAAGTCAGGCTCAAGTGGCTAATGCACAAGCTGCCTTAGAAGCATTCAAAGCTCAGCTCGATCAATCCGAGAAAACTTACAAAATGCAAAAGCAGTTGTTTGATGAAAAAGTAATCAGCCGCAATGAATTCAATCTTTCAGAATCTAATTTTAAAAGCGCTCAAGCAAATTACAATGCTGCCAAACAAGGTATCAAAGGTGGTCAAGCTTCCGTACAAAGTGCTCAATCTAATCTTGCTAAGGCTAATAAAGATTTAGGAAGAACAGCAGTGTTAGCTCCAATGAACGGAGTGGTAAGTTTACTCAATGTAAAGAAAGGGGAAAGAGTTGTAGGAAGTAACTTGATGTCAGGTACAGAAATGCTTCGTATTGCGGATATGGCAAAAATTGAAATTCGTGTAGACGTTAGCGAAAGCGATATTGCAAAAGTTCATTTAGGTGATAGCGCTATCGTAACAGTAGATGCCTACAGCACTCGCAAATTTAAAGGATTGGTTACACAGATTGCAAGCAGTAACAATGGTGCGGCTACTCAATCAGCACTTGCAAATACCAGTACCGATGTTACAAACTATAAAGTGTACGTTCGTTTATTACCTGAGAGTTATGATGATTTGTTAGCTAAAGGTTCTTACCCTTTCCGTCCAGGAATGAGTGCAAGTGCCGATATACAAACAAAGACTCATGTAAACGTACTAAGCGTTCCAATCAATTCAGTAACCACACGTGATAAAAATGACAGTACAGCTAAGGTTGCAGGAGCTACCAAAGCAGTAACCGATAAAGCAGCTAGTTCAGAAGATGATTTAGAAGTGGTAGTATTTATAGTGGATAAAGAAGGTACTGTAAAAAAAGTAAAAGTAACCACTGCTATTCAAGATATAAATTACATTGAAATTACTGAAGGACTTAAAGAAGGAGACAATGTAATTTCAGGTCCTTATGATGTAGTGAGTAAATTGCTGAAAGAAAAAGATAAAGTTAAAATCGTTGATAAGAAAGACCTTTTTGAAAAGGTGAAGGAATAAATTCTTACCATCAATAAGGATGGTCTAAATAATTATCGATTAAAAAACCCAACTGCTCATAAATTGAAAAGTTGGGTTTTTTATTTTTTGTAAAAATCCATTCCCGCTTATTTAAATAAAGCTTCTGCCACCGCAACGCTTTCAGGTTTGCCCACATCTACCAAATGATCGCCACTATGATCATACCCTAATATTGTATAAGTAGCTGCTAGATCTAGATAGGCATCAATGATGGAGAACTTTCCCTGTTTCTTTATCAAAGAAAATAGGGATGGGTCATACACTACCACACAACTATAAGCCATTGGGATTAAATTCAATTTTGGAATCGAAATTTTTTCTTCTCCTGTCTGTTGATTTTTCCAACCACAAAGTCTATTCGATTCATCAAATAATAAAACCCTGGAAGATTTTCTAGACGTAATTCCCATGGTGATCAAAGGTTGATGTTGCTGATGAAAAGCAATCAGTTTACCAAGATCCATATTAGTCAATATATCTACATTCAAAGAAATAAAGGGCTCGTCTCCTTCCAATAAATGTTTTGCTTTCATCAGGCCACCTCCAGTTTCCAATAACAAATCCGTTTCATCACTGATTAATATTTTACTTCCCCAGCCGTTATTTTCGGCAATTGCTGCTCTCACCTGCTGAGCAAAATGATGCACATTTACTACCACTTCGGTAATGCCATATTGCTGAAGGTATTCAATATTGCGTTGCAATAAAGACTTACCATTCACTACCGCTAAAGCCTTGGGATGTAGGTCTGTCCATGGTTTAAAGCGTGTACCCAAGCCAGCAGCATAAATGATTGCTTTCATTTTTTTAACCGTTTTTATTTAAAGACAACCAATTCAATGTTTCCAATTATCTCTATTGAGGTGACTAAGCTCAATCTTTACCTTAAACTTATTTCTTAGGTGTCTAGCGATTGCCTCGGCGGCATATACACTTCGGTGTTGACCGCCAGTACAACCAAAATTAATTACCAAATTTTGAAAGTCTCTTCGAATATATTCTTCCACCGAAATATCGATGATACTATACACGCTATTTAAAAAATCAGGCAACTTAGTTCGCTGTTCTAAAAAATCTTTTACTGGTTTATCTAATCCAGAAAGATGTTTGTATTCATCAAATCTTCCAGGATTCAAAATACCTCTCATATCAAAAACAAAACCGCCACCATTTTGTGTTTCATCTTTCGGATAACCATTTTGAATAAAAGAAAAACTATTCACTTCAACAACTAATGGTGTATCTGCAGTTGCTTGTAAGGGCGTAAACTCATTGATCACTTCTTCGCTAGCACACAACTCAAGTACCTTTGAAAATTCAGGCAATGACAATCCAAGTGAATGATGATTGATAAACCACTGTAAATTTTGTAGCGCCAAAGGAATACTAGTTAGAAAATGAGCTTTGCGTTCAAATAATCCACGGAATCCATAAGCTCCTAATACTTGTAATAATCTGATTAATACATAACCGTTATACTGGCTCCTAAATAAATCTCTGTCTACCGACCGATTAACTAATTTCTCAAAAGCGTCAATATAATCTTCCAATAATGATTGTTTCCATTCGTCTGACAAATTTGCTTTGGCCTGCCATAATAAAGAAGCAACATCATATTGTGGAGCACCTTTCATGCCACCTTGATAATCTATAAAATGTATTTCGCTATCAGTTGTCACCATTATATTTCGACTTTGAAAATCGCGAAACATAAAAAATTTGTATTCAGTATGGGAAAGAAAATCGCTCAACACTTCAAAGTCATTAAGGAGCTTTTGCTTGTCGTATGGACGGCGCAATGCATCTAAAAAATAATATTTAAAATAAAGTAAGTCCGCTAGAATTGCCTGCTTCCCAAATTCAGCATTGGTAAGACATTTAGAATAGTCAATTATCTCATCACCTTTTACTTGAAGTTGAGCTAGTTGTTGTAGACTTTTTTTATACAATAAATAAGTCGAATCCGTGAAGCCTTTCTCTTCTAGTTGATTTAATAAAGAAGTATCACCAAAATCTTGCTGCAAGTAAATTTTATTATCCGCACTACTGTATAATATTTGAGGAGTAGCAAGTTGTTGCTGATGAAACTGATTAGAGAAATAAATAAATGCTCCATTCTCTTTTATATTAGCCCCATAAGTAGCGATAAAGGTATTTTCTGCAGTATGAAGACGAAAATAATGGCGCTCACTGCCTGCTTGGGGCAATCTGTCAACCTGAGTAAGCGGCGACTTACTGTATCGTTCAAAAACCTTTTTGATCTCATCTATTTCTACCTGCATAACAATATTATATTAGGTAAAATTAACGGTTTTTGATTAGAGGGTAAAAAGACTTGACTAATAAGTTCATGTAAAAATAAGAATGTTCTGATTTATTGACAATGAGGCTGATAGGCAATACCAGGCTTTGGTGCATTTCCTATAAACGATTGCGCAAGTTTTCGTAAATGGAAATATCCATCATCACTAACAACATACCATAAAATACATCTTCCATTGGAATAGTATAAATTCTTAGTCCTAAATTTTCAATGTCATTATAAAGAACAACTGGGATAGAAGTAAGCAATCCATTAACCAACAAAAAAGGAACGATTGTAATAGCATAGGCTATTAAGAAATAGGTAGAATGAAAATCCTTAAAAAACCTTTTTGCCAGATAAATAGCTGCGATAAAAATAGCAGTAAAAATAAATGTCCAGGAAGTATAATATTTGTTATTGAAATAAATACCAGTAATGAATAGAAGAATGCCTATCCCTTTTAAAAGTAGATTCGACCTTAGAGTATCTTGAAGTGTAGGAAAATAGCAACGAATACATTCATAAATAAAAATACAGCAATAAGGAACGATAATAAAAAACAATACTTCCTCGATCGGTAAGTTTACTAGCTTTAAACCGGTGATATAATTTTCATTAAAGCTCCAAACACCTTTTGAGGTAAAATAAATATCCCAAACCACATAAAACAAAGCAGGAAGGACCATTGCAGGAAAAAGATATTTCCACTTTTTATAAAACATTACTTTTTTATCAAAACTGAGAATGAAAGGTCCGATTATAGACGCTCCCAGAATTAAAAAATAAGTAAACTGTGTGTTCATATGAATACCCAATGGGTTTAATCAATTATAGCAACCGAATGATAAGAGAAATCTCTGACACTATATGGAAATTGGAGTCTGCTCCTCAGATCTATTTTTATCAGCCCTTACTTTATCCCAATATTTTTTTGCAACCAGCAGCATACCAAAACTTTCCCCTTCTTGTTTATCCAAATGTTTGTGATGCATTTTATGTGCCCAGCGGATCGTTCTGATATACGTATTATTACTTCGACTAAAAAATTTAAACCGCTGATGAATGATTACTTCATGAACTACAAAATAGGCAAAACCATACAATGCAATGCCAGCACCAATGGCAGCTACCCAATAGACTTGATTTTGTAGTCCCAACATAATACATAACCAAGAGGGGATAGCAAAAATGAGGAAAAATGCATCGTTCTTTTCAAAAAAACCAGGTCCCTTTTTGTGGTGATCCTCATGGAGATACCATAAAAATCCATGCATTACAAATCGATGAGTTAACCAAGTGATACCTTCCATTACAATGAAAGTAAGCAGTGTCAATGATATAAAAAGAATTGCGCTCATAAAGAATTATTATTGGTATTATTTCAAAAAGGTTCGTAAAATTAAAAAGAACAAGGCCTGTATCAGCAACAAATTTACTGCGAATTTGTTCTCCTTTCTGAACTTGAAAAAATTAAAAACAGTCAACAGCAAAATACTGATCAATAGCCAACAGATATAGTTATACAAAGGAATAGCTCCATCGCCACCCCAGGTCCAGAAATTTAATTTGATTGCCACGGGTTCCATCAGCCAATCAAAAAGAACAGCTAAAGAAGCGCCATCAAAAATTACGGATATAGCCTTTAGTTTTAAGGAAGGCTCATTATAATCATTAGCTACTCTTTTAATCACTTTATTTAATAAGGAATGGGTAGAAATTCCACTACAATAAATGATAATAAACCAATTAATAGCAATTAATAAGGGTGCCTGAAAGAGCTGGATACCTAATACAGTAGAATAGTGATAGTCGCCAAACAATAAACCAGTATTCACCCCTACTACTTCTGAGAAAAACCCGATAATAAAAACAATGCCGATAAAAAGGTAGAACGATTTGTTTTTTTCGGGATGCGTCCATACTAATAATAAAAAGGATAACAGTAGATTAAAAGGAGTGGACTGAATGAAAAAATTATTCTCAGAAAATAACATCCCCACTAATCCAATAGTATGAAAAAAAATGGCCACCCCTGTAGCTATTTGATATGTAGAGAATTTCTTCAGCACTAATAAAATTTAAATTTTCATTTTCCGATTAATAAAAAAACAATCTAATTAAAATCGTTTGATAACTCAGTGAGCTTTTCTAAATTAATTAGACTTGTTCATTATTCAATTAGATCACTCACAATTTTGGCACTTTTAAGGCATAGCGGAATTCCGCCACCTGGATGTACGCTTCCACCACAAAAATACAATCCTTTGATGGCACTTGTAAAATTAGCATGACGCAAAAAAGCTGCGAACTTGGAATTTGAACTTGTGCCATATAAAGAACCCATGAATGAAGAAGTCTGTTGCTCTATCAGTATAGGGTCTAAGGTATGTTCTGTTTCAATCAGCCCACTGATATCTTCCCCTAGCATACGACTCAATTTAAGCAGTATATTTTCTCTCAACACTTTTTTCAACTCCTCCCAATCTTGCCCTATGTTGGCAGGAGCATTTACCATCACAAACCAGTTTTCCTTTCCTTCTGGTGATTGATTGGGTTCCAATTTAGCAGTAATATTAATATACACCGTCGGGTCAGCAGTTAACTTTCCTTCCTTAAATATATATTCGAATTCATTTTTATATTCCTTACTAAAAAAAATATTATGCAATTCCAGTTGATTAAATTTCTTTTTTATTCCCCAATAAAAAATTACCGCACTACTGCTCCGCTCTTGTTGTAATACTTTCTTTGCTAGAACAGGATTGGATAACAAATTTTTATAAGTAAAGTAAACATCCGCATTGCTCACTACTGTTTTTGCTGAAAAAACTTGATCATTTACCACCACGCCACTTACACTTCCTTTTGAATGAATAATACGCTGTACCGGTGAGTCGAAATGAAATTTAACTCCCTTATTGATGGCCAATTGATACAAGGCGTTAGTGATACTAATCATGCCGCCCTTAGGATAATAGGTTCCCTGATTTTGTTCCAGGTGGGGAATCAAACTCAACATGGCGGGTGTTTTATAAGGACTGCTGCCATTATAAGTAGCAAAGCGATTAAAAAGTTGAACTGCCTCAGGAGAACTAAAATTAGCACTATTGTATTGATGTAATGTTTGAAAAAAGTAGGGTAATTTAAGTGCTGACAAGGCTTTAAACACTCGGCTGTTTAACCAGGTTTTAGCTCGATGAAGAGAGTAATTTAAAAAAAGTAGGCCTATATTTTCATAGAGCTTTTTAGACTGTTGCAAATACTTGATTACCACTTTAGGATCCTCATTCAATTGTTGTTTCATTTCCTGAGCAAAATCCTCCGCGTTAGTATAGGCTTTTACTTGTTTGCCATTTTCGTAAAAATATTTATTAGCGATGGGGACTGACTGATAAGAAAAATATTGATCGATAGGTTCACCGGCAAGTGCGAATAATTCTTCTACATTTTGTGGCTGAGTAAATAAGGAAGGACCCGCATCGAAACGAAAACCATCTTTTTCAAAAGCAGACAACTTTCCTCCTGGATAACTATTTTTTTCAAAAACCTCTACCTGATAGCCTTTCAAAGCTAATCGAATTGCAATTGCCAAGCCTCCCATCCCAGTCCCAATTACAATTGCTTTTGAATCTTGCATTCTACTAATTAATTGAATCGAATTGTTTTACAATAATTTTATTCATTGAAAAGGATTTACTCTACCACCCTTTTTTTATGTTGATTTTCTAGGTACTCCGCTAGCTTTGGAATAGCAATTTTAAACCAAGGAGTATAATTGGATGGATTAGATTGTACTATTTTTTTAATTTCTTCTAGAGATAAATATTGATAGTCCTCTACTTCCTCATGATTAGGATGGATGGGTCCATCATAATTACCCAACAAAACATGATCAAATTCATATTCAGTTAATCCATTTTCAAAAGAGGCCTTATAAATAAAGTCAAAAGCTTTTTCCAGTGAAGTAGTAAAGCCCATTTCTTCTTGTAATCGAATAGCTGCAGCAGGGATGAGTTCTTGACCCGGCTGAGGATGACTGCAGCAGGCGTTGGTCCATAAGCCAGGACTATGGTATTTACTAGCAGCTCTTTTTTGCAAAAGCATTTCGCCTTTTTCATTTAAAATAAAAACGCTGTAAGCTCGATGAAGTAGTCCTTTCAGATGAACTTCCATTTTCTCCATCTTGCCTATGGGTTCGTCGTTCTCATTCACTAAAATAAGGTCCATGCTGATGCTTATAATATATTTAACTGGCTGCGAAGACCCGCCTTAGCCACAATAAATGCTTTTCCATAATTGGGAATACGGATCCGTTGTTCTAAAATATTACTTGGGTTTGCCTTTTTAATTTTTTTAAAAAGTGATAAATAATATTTGTAGGCTACGTATACACCAAATCTTGCTTTAACGGGTAAATTTAAAATTGCATCATAAGCAGCAGCAAAATCTATGGCAATATCTTCTTCAATTTGCTGCTTCATTGAGGGAGTAAAATTATTAAAATCTACTCCAGGAAAGTAAGTCCTACTCAATTGTTCGTAATCTGCTTTTACATCACGAAGAAAATTTACTTTTTGAAAGGCCGCTCCTAGTGATTGAGCGCCAGGTTTTAGTTCGTTGTATTTAGTTTGATCACCTTCGCAGAAAATATAGAGGCACATTAGGCCTACCACTTCGGCACTACCATAAATGTATTGCTTGTAGCCCTGGCTATTATAGGAAGTTTTATCAAGATCCATTTCCATACTCACAAAAAACGCTTCTATCAATTCATGGGAGATTGAATATTTATTTACGGTAAGTTGAAAACTTTGAAGGATGGGGTTAAGACTAATCCCTCTTTCGATAGCTGCGTAGGTATCACGTTTGAATTCTGCTAATAATTCTGCCTTATTATATTCATGGAAAGTATCTACAATCTCATCCGCAAAGCGAACAAAGCCATAAATATTAAATATAGGACCTCTCAAATCTTGATGCAATAATTTAATAGCACTGCTGAAGGAAGTACTATAACGTTCGGTAGTTTCTTTACTACACTGCTGACTCAATTCATGAAAAAGGTTAATCATTTATTTTTACTTTTTTACAAAGAATACGATTGATAGCATCTTTCAAACATAAAAAATATTCTTAAAAATACTATTTAACTATAATTTTTAATCACTTCCTTAGCAACCACTTCTCCACTAATCAAACTAGGTGGTACACCAGGACCAGGTACTGTCAATTGACCTGTATAAAAAAGATTACTCACTTTTTTACTTCTCAAACTCGGTTTTAAAACAGCTGTCTGCATCAACGTATTCGCTAAACCGTAAGCATTGCCTTTAAATGAATTATAATCACTTTTAAAATCGCTGACAGAAAAAGATTTTTTAAAAACAATAGCATCTTTTAATTGCTGACCTGTTCTATTTTCAAAACGAGTAACTATTTGATCAAAATAACGATCTCTCAATTCTTCGGTATCGCCTTCCAAACCACTGGCTACTGGTATTAGAAAAAATAAATTTTCTCCACCTGCAGGAGCTACGGTATTATCTGTTACAGAGGGCGTGCATACATAAAACAATGGAGTAGTAGGCCATTTCGGATCGGTGTAAATTTCCTTTCCATGCACATCAAAACTAACATCAAAAAATAAGGTATGATGTAATACGTTACTTAATTTTTTATTCAAGCCTACATAATAAAGTAATGAACTGGGAGCCATCACTCTTTTGTCCCAATATTTTTCAGAATAAGATTGGTATTTAGGTTCTAAGAGTTTGGTTTCAACAAAATGATAATCTGCTCCACCAATAACTACGTCGGCATTAAAAGATTGAATAGCAGTTTCTGCATCTATTTTTTTTGCTAGCACTTTAGTAGCAACACCATTTTCAATTTTAATTTCTGTGACTTCATGATGGCAATAAAATTTCACTCCTAGCTCTTTTGCCACATTGGTCATGGCTTCCACAATTTTAAACATACCCCCTTTTGGATACCATGTCCCTAATTTTATATCTGCATAATTCATCAGGCTATATAAGGCGGGAGTATTTTGTGGAAGAGCCCCTAAAAACAATACAGGAAATTCTAATAGTTCTCGTAATTTAGGGTGCTTGAAATGCTTACCCACATGCTGTTTGATAGAATTAAAAACATCTAACTTAAGAACGCCTTTTAGTAATTCCCAATCAGCAAATTCTAATAAAGACTGTCCTGGTTGGTGTACTAATTTATTGATACCCACTTCATATTTAAATGCAGCTTCCTGCATAAATTTATCAAGCAGTACACCAGATCCCGGTTCTGTTTTTTCAAACAATAATTTTAGTTCGTTATAGTCAGCAGGTATATCCATGCTGTCATCGGGCCAGTAAACTCTGTAGGAGGGGTTTAATCTTTCAAGTTGGTAATAATCACTTACTTTTTTACCAAAGCAATTAAAAAATCTTTCGAAAACTTCGGGCATCCAATACCAACTAGGGCCCATATCAAATGTAAATCCTTCTGCCAATAATACGCTAGCTCTTCCTCCAGTGGAGGCGTTTTTTTCTAAAACAGTTACTTCCCAACCTGCCTTGGCCATGAATGATGCTGCAGAGAGTCCTGCAAATCCGCTTCCTATAATGACAACTTTTTTCAAGATTTATAAAAAAGAAATGAAGATTAGTTTTTCAGAAAATTAGATAATTTAAAAATCATAATGGCATTTATTTTAGAAAACGATTCTACAAAAAATTAAAAAAGCCATTAGCACCTCTTCTTTCTTTTAGTCAATTAATATCTACTCAATTGTCCTCTCAAAATTTTTCTAGCAAAGTGAATTCTACTTTTTATAGTCCCCAAAGGTTCAGTCAATAAATCTGCAATCTCATGATATTTATATCCTTCAAAATAAAGCACAAAAGGATTACGGAATATCTCAGGAAGTCGATGAATAGCAAATTCCATATCCTTCATTTTCAATGACCCTTCAGCTGAATTAGCAGTAGTGACTTGATTATAATTCAATAAAAAATCATTCGGACTATTATCAAAAATAGTGCTTTGCTTGGATTTGCGTCGATAGTTATTAATGAAAATATTACGCATGATGGTGTACAACCATGCTTTGATATTGGTACCCACATTGTATTTTTCTTTGTTGACGAGGGCACGATACATGGTTTCCTGTAACAGATCTTTTGCCACTTCATTATCTCTGGTTAAAGTAACTGCAAAAGGCTTTAAAAATTCAGTGTTATTCAATAACAACTCATTGAATTCGACGGTCGACATAAAAATTTGTTTAATTATTAATACCATAAAATTAAACAAAATGACCCAAGCCATCAAATATTTGTTTAACTTTTTTATTAAATTATTAAACAAAATGGATAATCTAGGTATCTGAAAGCAGATTTATAAAAAATTGGAAACACTTGTTTTTGCCCATTTTTTCACAAAAAACAGCCTTTTTTGGCGAAAAATGACCCAATTTTGGTCAATTTTAGTCTTTTTTGAAAATATGGATTGGGGTTTTTAAGGAGACTATAGGGCTGCCAAAAATTCCATTACTTCCCCCAGGCTTTTTTTCATTTGAATTTGTTGGGGCAGTTTCTTTTCATAGCCATTGGTCAAAAAACCAGAAAGAATAATGGGTGTAGAAGTAATTTGTTTAGTGATATCAGCAATAAACTTATCTAAACTAAAGTTTTTTCCTACTGAGGTTAGATGGGAATAAATATAATCTGGCTTCTTGAAATTGACCAGGTATTGTACATCTTTAAGCGGCATATTAGCGCCTAAATAAATAGGATAAATTCCCTTTCTTTTTAATAAATAACAGACAAAAAGTAGTCCCAATTCATGAAATTCACCTTCTGGTAAAAAAAGTATGACTGACTTATTCACCTTTACCTCACTCTCTACTTTATCAATTCCAACAATCAATTTTTGTCTGATTAAATTACTCACCAAATGTTCCTGAGCAGGGTTGATATGATTAGTCACCCAAAGAATACCAATTTTTTCCATGAATGGAAAAATCACTTTGGTAATCGTTTGCTCTACCCCAATTTGTTGAAAATAATCTTCCAATATTTTTTCGACCATTCCTTCATTCACATCAATCATATATTTGACCAAATCATTTACCACCCTTTCATACTGGGCCTTTTGGTCGCTTAGAGAACGAATTTTTTCCTCTCTCTCTCCTTCGTTCATCTTATCAATGTGCGAAATCTTGAAACCATACTTATTGAGTAAGGCAATATTTAAAACCCTCTTTAGATCTTCGTTGGTATAGCACCTAATATTAGTGTCTGTTCGATTGGGCTTTAAAAATTCATACCGTTGTTCCCATATACGAATCGTATGCGCTTTAATTCCAGATATATTTTCAAGATCCTTAATCGTAAAGAAGTCCATTGAGCTTAAATTATTGATACTATTACAAGATTGCTCAGAATTTGTTTAAAATTATCATTAAAAAATGCAAAAAACTTGTAACAGAAATGGTTTGTAGTATTAAAAAGAGCCTTTATGAAAGATTTTTCAATAAAAAAACCGGCCTTTTAGACCGGTTTGTAATTATATTATTTCTACTGATTATAAAAAATCTTCAGTTTACTTAGCAATTCGCAATAAATATTCACCGTAGCCACTTTTACGCAAATTTTCTGCAAGCACCTGCAACTGATCCTTTGAAATGAATCCCATTCGCCAAGCGATTTCTTCTGGACAGCCAATTTTTAAGCCCTGTCTTTTCTCTATCACCCGCACATATTCACTCGCATCATTGAGCGACTCGAAAGTTCCTGTATCCAACCAAGCAAAGCCTCTATCCAAGACACCTACTTTCAATTTTTTATTTTCCAAATAGATTCTATTCACATCCGTTATTTCATATTCTCCCCTCGGACTCGAAGGGATATTTTTTGCAATATTCACCACCTCATTATCATAGAAATATAAGCCCGGTACTGCAAAATTACTTTTAGGATGCGCCGGCTTTTCTTCAATACTGAGTGCATTGCGATTACTATCAAAATCAACCACCCCATAGCGCTCAGGATCACTTACAGGATAGGCAAAAATCACCGCCCCATCAGGGTTTGCAGATTGTTGCAATAATTTACTAAATCCACTTCCGTAAAAAATATTATCTCCCAATACCAAGGCCACGCTATCATTGCCTATAAATTTTTCACCTATCACAAAGGCCTGTGCAAGACCATTAGGAACTTCTTGCTTTGCATAAGAAAAACTGCAGCCCCACTGCGATCCATCACCCAATAAACGCATGAACTGCGACTGGTCATCCGGTGTAGTGATGATTAATATTTCCTTTATTCCGGCCAGCATCAATGTGCTAAGCGGATAATAAATCATTGGCTTATCGTATATCGGCATCAACTGCTTACTGATACCCATCGTAATGGGATAAAGTCTTGTTCCAGATCCGCCGGCAAGGATGATTCCCTTCATTGCTTTTATAATTTAGAGTTTAGGCGAGTATAATACTTTTTTGTGCTTTTCATTTCGGGTTTAGGCGAGTATAATACTCATTTGTTATTTTATAATCAGGTTTAGACGCTTATAATACTTTTTTGTTCTTTTTAAATCGGGTTTAGGCGAGTATAATACTCTTTTGTGCTTTTATAATCAGGTTTAGACGCTTGTAATACTTATTTGTTCTTTTATAATCAGGTTTAGATTAGCATTATAATTATTTGCTTTTTAAAATTCGAGTTTAGAGGCTTATTATAATTGTTTGTCCTTTTGATTCAAGTTTAGAAGAGCATTATAATTATTTGCTCTTTTCAATTCTAGTTTAGACGTTTAGCTAAGTGTTTTTATTATTAGTATATTTTATTACTAGTTTCTATGTGCGATTTTTTTTCTTTTATTTTTGAGTTGCTCTAAGTTTTGAGATTAAGATGGTTTGTCTTTCTAATAATTCTCTTCCCTGTTGATATAATTGGTTTGATAAATAATTAAGGTCGTTGGTAATGATGAGTTGATTTAACAATTCAATGGCACTTCCGTATGCAATAGTACTAAAATGAGCTTGATCTTTGGCTGTTTTTCTGGAGGTGCCCTCGGCAATATTCGAAGCGACCGAAATAGCAGCCCTTCTCATTTGACTGACAAGTCCAAATCGCTCTTTTTCTGGAAAATTTGAAGTAGATCGATAGGTCCAGACAGCCAGTTTACGAGCATGTTGCCAGCATTCCAACTTTTCAAACGAGTACAAGGTCATAGGTTTCAAATGTAATAAAAAACAAATGTATTTTATACAAAAAACTAAACCCCTAAACCC
>CANCRO010000065.1 GCA_947380605.1 Chitinophagaceae bacterium | reverse complement strand
TGGTATACTTCAATTTTATAGTTACCAATGGCAAAATTTGTATTCTGCTTCCAATCAAAACTTACTGTTTGACGTTGTCCTTGAGTATAATTGATTTCAATTTTATGGGTAAATTGTTTTTCAGCTCCATCGCGTGTTTTAAATTTACCTGAGCCAAGTGCTTCTATAGCAATTGGACTTCCATCAGGTGCAGAAATGGAAACATAAAGTTCTTTGGCTCCAGAAGTTGCAATACGGTTTTCATCCAAATCAAAAGTGATTCTTAATTTGTCAACTTTTTTTGCTGTGCTGGTTTGTTTTTCTTTACCATTTTTTCTTTCATTGACACCTAAAATATTGAAATTGGAAGCGTGCAGGGTAGAACCGACATTAATCAAATCTTCTTTTTCCTTGATCACCGTTTTGGCTGATTCAAGATTTTTTTCAACAATCACTTTTTCCTGAGTGACTGCCTGCTTTTCTTGAGTTAACTGTATATTTTGACCTTTTAGTACTTCAATTTGTTCTTTATAGCCTTGAATATCAGTATTTAATGAGGCGATTAATTCTTTGGCCTCCATTAGCTCAGCCTTAGTTGCTTTTGCATTGGATAACAAACTTTGTATACGGGCTTTCTTTTGGGCAATTTCCTTATCCTTCAAAGTAATAGCACTGTCTTTTTTTGCATTACTAGTTTTTAAAAGGTCATAGCGCATGGTCGCTTCATCTAATAGACTTTGAAGCGTGTCTTTTTCGGTAACTACCGCTGCGTATTGAATATCTTTTTGAAGAATGGTTTCTTTCGTTTGACCTTTATCCCATATAATGTAACCCCAAGTAGCTAGCAATGCTATGACTAGTAAAATGGTGATTAAGTTCCGCCGATCTTTCTTTTCAGGTGGGGGAAATACAGGAGGTTGGTCACCTGCTGAAGGGAAATTTTCAAATGCCATAATGGTTTTTTTATAAAATGAATAGTAAAATGTTTGAATGGTTAAAGTATCATCAGACGATTCAACCTTTACCCATTATTGAATCAAAGTTATAGGTATTTCCCAAAATCATGCCAAAGACATTTCATGCGAAGGAATCATGTACTAATTAAAATTTAATAATTTCCCAATCCTTCCATTACCTCCTGCAAAAAAGACGGCCTTGCCATTTTTTGATTTTCTAACTACATGATAACTCTCCTTGCTTATCCAGTTCCAAGTATTGCCCTCATCAGTACTTAAATCTACCCCATTTAGTCCGCAACTAATCCAGTTTTTGTTGCCTAGCCATTCTACACAACTTCTATATCCATTAACGGGTGTTTTGGGTGCCATCCAATCCTTACCTGCATTCTTGGTAATAAAGCAGCTGTTGGTATTATCGTCTTTATTGTTAAAATCTCCTCCAACAACAATAATCGTTTGATTATTTTTTACTGCTATTGAATTAGCTCCAGTGCTTTGTTTGCCTTGGATAATAGGAATTGAGATTTTTTTTCCCTTAATAAATAAGTGACTACTTATACCTCCACTTACAAAAATAGCCTCCTGTGGATTGATTTTTCTAATATTGGTGCCACTACTAGCAAAAAAGGCTTCACCAGAATCGGCAATTGGATTGTTTTGCGGGGAAAGTTCTTTCCAAGTAATACCTCCATCAGAGGTCTTGGCTATGAAAACTTTACCCTCTATCGGATCACCTATTACCATGCCATCCTGTTCATTCAAGAATTCCATTGCATCTAAAAACATTCCAGCTGCTTTGTTTTCGTACACCCTTTTCCAATTGACTCCACCATCAGTGGTCCTTAGAATATAGGCAGGAGAGGAGATTCCCATGATTACAGCTATAGAATCATTGAATGCTTCGATATCCCTAAATTCAGTTTTTTCATACCCCTTAACTATTTGCCAAATAAATGTTTTACCACTGTCTAGCGACTTGCCAACCATTCCATTACTACCGCTAACCCAGACAATTCGGTCATTTACCACGCTTAATCCTCGCAGGGAGCTTTTTGTTCCTGAGCTGAGTAAATTCACTTGCTGAGAGCGTAAGGTTGTTGAGCTAGCAATTAAGAAAAGAGAAAAAATAAATATTTTGAATTGATAAGCCATAAGATGAATTTTGCAGCTCAATATAAAGACTATTTCGAATTTATTGGTTGCAATTTATCTATTCGGTTAAAGCAGCCACTGTATTTTATTAAATTGGGTTCCAAATTTCTCTATTAATTGATTTTCAAATTTTCACTATGATACCTTATTGGATGAGCAGAACACAGTTGATGTTGGGGGATGAGAAAACCGAGCAATTAATGAATAAAAATGTGCTTGTCATAGGTCTCGGAGGGGTAGGGGGCATTTGTGCTGAGATGATTGCTAGGGCAGGAGTAGGTAAAATGACTATAGCAGATGGGGATGTGGTTGATTTAAGTAACTGTAACCGGCAGGTGGCTGCCTTGCATAGTACTGCACAGCAATCCAAGGCAGCGGTCATGGCAGAGCGGATTAGGGATATTAATCCAGCGATAGAATTAACAGTACTGAATGAATTTATTCAAGAGCAAAGAACGGTCGATCTGGTTAAAAATGGTGGCTTCGATTATGCAGTAGATTGTATAGATACCCTTAGTCCAAAGGTTTGGTTTATTAAAGCCTGTATAGATCAGGGGGTGCCGATTGTTAGTTCCTTAGGCGCTGGAGGCAAAATGGACCCAGCTCAAATCCAAGTAGAGGATATCTCTAAAAGTTATCAATGTAAACTCGCCCGATACGTTAGGAAGTATTTACATGAAATGGGAATTTATACGGGCGTCAAAGTGGTTTTTTCTCCAGAAAAAATTGATAAAGAGAAGGTGATTGTAACCGAAAAGGCTTTTCCAAAAAAATCATTGATTGGTACTATCTCCTATATGCCGGCTATTTTTGGTTGTATTACTGCAAGTGTAGTGATAAGAGATTTATATGAATCAAATAATTGATTTTAAATACTTTATAATCTATAATTAAAATTTAAATCAATATTTTTCGGATTTATTTAACACTGATTAACTAATTTACAGGAATGGAGGCTATTATACTGGCATAAAGTATATAAAATAAAAATACAAGTTATTCACTGACAATTACTTACAATATTTATTTAAGTAAAAATTGCAGAAAAAGCAATTTTCATGCTTTTTTATTCATTTTCCAGCTTCAAGGTGCCAATATCTTCAATTAATCTATCCATCTCTATTCTTAAGGTTCCATTGTAAACTCCCCTTATTCTTCTATGCTTGTCTACCAATATAAAATTTTCAGTATGTAAAAACTCATTCCTTTTTTGGTAAAAACCTATCGTATCGCCTGCATAATATTGCTGTTTGGCAAGTTCATATATTTCATCTTTGTTGCCGGTCAATAAATGCCATTTACCACTTTTAACTCCTTTTTCCGTGGCAAATTTTTTCAAAACAGGAACGCTATCCATTTCAGGAGTTACCGAATGCGATAGAAATAGAACCCCCTCGTCCTCTTTAAATTTCTGTTGAAGGATTTCCATATTGGACGTCATTTTTGGACAAATATTATTGCAGCGAGTGAAAATAAAATTGGCTACATAAATCTTACCCTCCACTGTCTTTTCTGTAACGGGTTGATTATCTTGGTTAGTAAATGAAAATTTAGGGATTTGGTGGATGCTTGAGTAATTTGAATCAGAAGCTTTGATCCATTCAGGGGTAAAGTCTGGCTGGTTAATAAAAGGCAAAGACATTGGTTCTGGAGCAGTTTTGCAACCAACCAATAAAATCAGCCAAGCAAGGGTATTATTTTTTAATGACTGAATCATAAGGATTTGAACAGATTTTTAGACCTAGTAAGCCGTATCTTTTACCATTTTTTATAACGTAATTGGCCCTAATTGCCCCATTTGACCACCACATTTTTTGACTTCCTTTTTCATAGCCCTTTATGTAATGAAAAAAGCGGTAGGGTTGTCCATTTTTGTCCCATTCTTTTAATTCACCATGGTGTTCGGCATTCAAGAAATGGTATTCAAATTTCTTGTTTCCATTTTCCCACCATCCTTGATGGAATCCTTCTTTATTGCCATCTATGTAAACCCTTGATTCAACCAATTGACCATTGGGGTACCACTTTTTGAAAACTCCCTCTTCTTTTCCATTTAAATAAGCACCTGAAAATAAACTATCCCCATTTGAATTAAGTGAAAAGACATGACCTGAAAATCTACTGCCATGATAAAAAAGAGTATCCTGGTGAAAATTAAAGCCACTATCAGCACTGACAACAGATATATTCGGAACTGGTTTTATCTTTTTCTCAACTTCGCGCGTAGGAGTATTTCCAACGCATCCCAATAAGGTGGTTAGTACGATAATAATTAAAGTCAAAAAAAAATGATTGTCTTTAATTGGTAATCGTTCCTGGAGTGCCATAAAAACCATTTCCATTGATATAAGGTGCTACTGCAGTGGTGTGATAATGATAGATTCCATTGGGATAATCAGCTGTTACAGCGGTGTGCCCATGATAAGCATCTAAAGCCGATTCGGCAACGGTTGCTCCATTTTCTTCTGGTCCATAGACTGGAAAACCATCTAATAAAAATCCAACTAAGGATGATTTGCTAGATTTCACCTTAGTGAGATATAGTGGTTCAACGTGATAATGATAAGAACCAGTTGCCTGAGGATGACCATAGTATTGATCGAATCCTTTCTTTTCATCTCCTAATGCAACACCTCCTGCGGCATATTGATTAAATAAAGCTACTCCATCTAATGCAAAACCAATGGGACCTAGTGGTGTAGCCGAATGAGCAGTGTTCACAGCTGGTTTGAGTGGTATTTTGAACGTATAATTTTGGTCAACTATTTGATTAGGTGCTTTTGAGAAAATTTCGCCATTAAATGTGGTAGATCCATTAGCAAAACTTTCATAAAGTGCATTGCTTGTAGGCCAGTAGCAACTCTTATGACTAGGAATTCCTTTTGTTTTAACGGTTAGATAGGTTCCATCGGAAGTGATACTTGTAGCTCCAAAAATCTTAGTATAAACATCCGGCACTGTATTGCTGCTAGATGAAGAACCACTGCTAGAGCCACCTGAAGTACTGGACGAACTTGAGGCAGTGGAGCTTTCTTTTTTACAAGAAAAAAGCATGAAAGCCAATGCAAAAAATAGGAAGGATTTTTTCATAGTGTAAAATATTTATATTAGAGAATACAATTTAGTTTAAAGCTTATAAAAGTGCAAGATTAAAGCATTCAATTTTAAAAATCTCTTTTTATAATTGAATGAATTAATTCTAATTTATCGTTGATACACATTAGTGGTAACTACTCCAGCTGTACTCGTTAGCTTAAAGGTATATTTATTTCCAGCATCCCAACTGTACTCTACATAACCCATATTAGTTCCTACTTGATAAGTCAATTTATAAGCATTGGTACCTGTAGCAGCAAAAGTTTTAATAGAAGCGCCACTCAAGGGAGTAGTTGCCGGTCTTAATGGGGATGAAAATGCCTGAGGCAAAATTTGATTTTCTGGTGCCGCTGTAGATGGATCGGTCGAAACTTTTCCTTTCATTGCTCCTACTACATAGGGATAATTGGTTGTACCATGGTAATGATAAACGCCGTTTGAAATGGAATGTCCGTGACAGGTATCTAAACTTTGCATAGTTGATCCATCAGGCTCTTTTTCTCCATAAACAGCAAAGCCATCAAGGGCAAAGGCGATTGGTTTAAGCCCAGAGGTAGTAGATAAGTGAAGCGGTGCAGCATGATAATGATAATCATCACCCTTACCACAATGCCCTCCCCAATTATCTAATTCCCCAATCAAGTAGGAATCTTCTCCTCTATTATTTAGCGCATTGAAAATAGGTATGCCATTTACTGCAAGAGCTACTGCCCCCTTCATAAAATTAGACTTGGTACTTAATGGAACGCTTGCATAAACAGGTTGTAATGGAATAGACCAACTGTTAGTGCCGGTATAGAATTGAGGAATTGGTACTTGTTGTTGCCAGTTAGTGATACCTACCATCATATTGTGCGCTGGGATTCCATTAGAGGCAACATAAAAATAAGTATCATCCCATCTAGTACTTACCGATGGTTTATTAGGAGCAAATGCTGAATCTATAAAGCCAGTGGTGGTTTTTGGGATGGACGAAGAGCTACTAGTAGAACTACTGCTACTAATCGTATCCGTTGTTTTTTTACAAGCAAAACCAATTAAAGACAAGAAAAGAAAATAACTTGAAATTAGTAGCCATTTAGTTCTGTTTTGTATTGCTTCGCTAAAAAGTTGGTAAACTTTTTTACTAATCATAAAAGTTGCTACTATCATTATTATCAGATTAAAAAATAGATAATAATTTATAGGCTGATTGGTCTGAATAGTTGAACTACTACTATTACCTGAACCTATATTGAGCTGTTCGTATTTTTTTATTTTAAAACGGGCTAATAATTGGTCTTGTTCACTGAGGTTCTCAAGGGGAACTTTTACTAAATCTCCATTTGCTTGTTCTAGTAAAATAAAATTATCTTTCCCCATAGAAAAGTTACCTTTTATAATCGTTCCATTTTTTAGTTGCCAATTATTAAATACAGCCCCTGCTCCTTGATAATGTCCCCCTGGATGAGCAAAAGAAAAAGTTGAATAAACTAAAAATAGTATCAACAAAATTTTTCGAGTAATAGAAGAGTGTTTCATAAAATTCAGTTTTAAATAAAATAGTTTATCTTGAATAGGTAACATTTATAATAGAGGTAGCGAGTGTTTTACTACTAATGGCGCTCAATAAAATATCCATAGTTACCTGTGATTGAGGTACTGTTAAAACAGGCGCGGAGGATAGTGCATATAAGGTTAGTACATATAATTTATCACCAGGCCCTTGAGAACAAGGAGGAGTGTAACTCGTATTCCCATTGACAGTATTGATTCCAAATAAACCAATACCTGAAACTGCTTCGGAAATGCTGGTTACAGTGGAAGGAATATTATACAAAACCATATAAACATGTTTATCACCAGGTCCAGGAATATGGTGCATAGTAATCGCATAGCTAGTAGTTCCACTTGGAGCACCTGTCCAATTTAAGGGGGGTGAAATTCCCAAACTATCGCAGGTGTATTTTTTAGGATACTTCCCATTATTAACAAACGCACTACTGCTTGCAACAAAATTTGAAGAAACTGAACTAGAAGTCGATGTGGAAGTTTCCTTTTGACAGGAAGCAGTCAATATTGTTACCAATAAAATGGATAATGAAAAAAATCGATTGATTGCCATGGTAGAAGATTTTAAAAGTTGATCAAAAAGGATATTATAAATTACAATTCATTAGTATTGACAATCCAAAAGGATAAAAGTTTAATTTATAAAAATTAAACTTTTCCGAAAGGAATGATACTAGATGAATAAATACGAATGATCTAGTATTAATTTAATATTAACAGCTATTAGATGATTTGAAAGATTGAAATAAAAAACGTTAAGCTGGAATAAAATCTACATGAAGATAAGCGCCAGTTGCATTAGCATTTGTTACAATTTGAGGTAGTCCATTCATAACATCCAGACTTTGCCGATGGGTATGTCCAGCCAATACGCCGATTAAATTTTTTGCATGTAAGACTTCTTTATGAAAGGCTAATGTAGTTTCAGTATGTCCCTTTTCTGGCCATCTTTCTCTGCGTTCGAGCAGATAGTTTTGATCAGCCTTTGCTCCCCATTCAGGATGACCACAACCAAAGCTTACCGGTCTGCCAGGAGCGTATAATGGAATATGAATCATTAATAAAACAGGCAATTTACTTGCTAACTGTTTTTGAAAGAATGAAAGCTGTTCAGGAAGTATTTCGTAATTAGAGTTGTCAATCGCTACTAAAAGCATTCCATTTATTTCTCTTACGGTCATTAATGGATGATCATTTTGATAAAGTGGTAGCAAGCGTTGGTGTATCCATGTTTTGCGGAGACTTTCAAGTGAACCAGGCATCCCTTCATAATGCCAGTCATGATTGCCTGCCACATAGAGATAGGGTAGACCCGTATTTTTCATTTGTTCACTTACCCATTCCACAGCAGCTTCAGAAGGAAAACTAAGGATATCACCGATTAGTGCGACTAATGATACCTCTTCTTTTTTTGCAATACTTAATGATTGTTGAAAGCAAGCTGCAGGAAAGGTTGCTTCGCCGGTTTCAAAATTTTTTGTTTGATTGTAAGCCTTTGCCATTCGACCACTATATTGCTGGTAAGGCTCACCGCGATGGTCATCTGTAAAAAGATGAGTATCTGCAATCATTAACATACTAAATCGTTTTTTAATAGCTGCATTATAAAAACGAATTCGGTTACCATCAATAGCAAAGGTTCCTCGATTAGGTTGGATTTCCTTTTCAGCTTTGCTAAAATTAAATCCAAGCGAAACGGTGGATAGTAAATAAATCAGATCGCGTCTTTTCATCCTTTTATAAAGTTGGATTTTATTTTGTTGATAACACTCATTAATAATTTGAATCACTAAATTAAGCTAAGAATAGTCAAGTTCTTTATTTTTTATTATTCTCTTTATGATTTCCCAAATGAAAGTTTAGCGGAAGTTTTATTGGTTAAATATTGTAATTTTGGGCATACTGATGATTAAAAATATAAATTCCTTTATCAAATTTAAACCTGCACTAGCTGTAGGATTTTTGTTCTCTACTTCTAGTTTATTGTTCGGTACTTGGGTTGCTTCTATTCCAGGTATTAAAGAGCGGCTAGGTTTTACAGATGGCAGTCTTGGTTTATCGCTTTTACTTTCCCCCCTCGGTGCTATAACTGGTATGTTACTTTCAACGAGGGTATTCAGTAAAATCACGATAGGAAAATGGATGTTAAATGGCTTTTATTTTGTTTGCTTGATTATGATTTTGCAAATAAATTCAGTCAACCGAATGATGTTTTGGTGTTGTCTATATTTTTATGGTTTATTTAGTTTTTTGAATGGATTAGCTGTGAATGCTGCGGTTAATTTAATGGAAAAAAAACATAATCGCCTTTTAATGAGTACCTGCCATGGGATGTATAGCTTAGGAGGTGCAGTGAGTGCAGGTTTAGCCGTTCTACTGTTTTCTCTTCATTTAGTCTCTGGGTGGCAGATCATTCTAGTGGCTGCTGGAATTATTGCCGTAATTTTTTCTAGTAGAAATCTATTATTGGAAAATACAGATATTATTCATTCAGGTTCTGGAATTAAATTACCCTCACTGGCTATATTAGGCATCTCATTTATTTGTATGGTTGTTTTTATGGCAGAAGGATGCGTGGCAGATTGGAGTGCCATCTATTTTAAAGAGATTTTAAATTCTCCTAAAGAATTGGTAAGCCTTGGTTATGCAGGTTTTAGTATTGCCATGACGATTGGAAGGCTAAATGGAGACCAGTTAATTCCATCGATAGGAAGTAAAAAAGTTGTCATTGCAGGTAGTTTATTGGCGGCTCTTGGATTTTTGATTGTAGTGATTTCTCCAGGAGTTTTACTTGCTATTGTAGGATATGTTTTTATAGGACTGGGATGCTCTTGTATCGTGCCTGTTTTGTTTACGGCTTCTGCAAATATACCCGGAGTAAGTACGGTAGAAGGTTTTGCTATGGTCACAACAGGAGGATTAATCGGTTTTCTTACTGGCCCATCTATCATCGGTATGATCTCTGAAAAAACTGATCTGTCTAAAGGGTTATCCCTTTTAATTTTATTGACAATTGCTGCAGCAATTGTTGCTTGGAGAAATAGTTTTTTGGCTAAAAAACAACCATCGGTTGCTTTACCTTATGACGAACAGATATATTAGTTCAAGCCTCTAAGCATTTTTTATTTGCTTATAGATAATTATAGGTAAGCATAAAAATAAAAAGAGGCCGAAAAATGCAGTTGATGCAAATTTTTCGGCCTCTTTTATTAGTGTAAATAATTATTTCAGCGTTTTCAGCAAATCTTCATTTAGTTTCACATAATCTGGATTTTTTCCAGCTTTTGCTAATGCTAAAGACTTGGTTGCCGTAGCAATAGCTTCTTGCTTTTTGCCTAATTTAACTAAGCAATTTGCTTTTTGGTAGAACATGTAATAGGCTGTTGGACTTTGTTCTGTTGCTTTATTAAACCAACTCAAAGCTTGGTTTAAATCCTTGCCACTTTCCAAGTAATACATCGCTGCACTATAATAAGGCAGATTGTCCTTGGTCATAATATTTTCAATCTGCTTCATCACTTTACTATCTACATCGGTAGATATTGGTAATGAAATGGAGGTGTTTTCCCATTGAAGATTCAGCTCACAGCTGCCTGACTTTACATTAGCAAATTGCATTGTAAAAGTTTCAACTTTATTAGCCATTGCAACAGGGGTTACATTTATCCTCACTAAATCGCTCTCTGCTTTGTAGGCTGAAGGGGAGGTTACATCCAATTGTTTAGTAATAATAAGTATCCAATTGTTTTTGTTAGGAATGGAAAGTAATCCATATTTGCCTGCAGTAACTTTTTTGTCTCCAATGGTAACATCGTCACCAAAGGTTAACGTGGTGGCTGAGTTAGCACCAGTGCGCCAAACATTTCCAAAAGGAACTAAATCTCCAAAAATAACTCGCCCTTTTGCATTGGGTCTAGAGTAATTCAATTCGATGGTAGATAAACCGAAATTTTGTTTGATGGTTTGGGTAGTGCTCGGTTGAGGAGTTACCAAGGTCTGAGCAAAACTCAAACTGCTCAAAGTAATCGAGAATAGAAAAAATATTTTCTTCATAATTTTTTTAAGGGCTAAATTAATATGAATTTGATTAATATAAAACTATTTCTACTATTATTCATTTAAAAATAAAACCTTTGGTAACTAATTGTACAAGCTTTAGCTTAATTTTGGATTAATTTTTAAGACTAATAATATACTTATGAAAATTCAATTTTTTAAAAAATTGTTGTTCAATTTGCTTTGTTGCTGTGTTCCATTTGCATCATTTGCTTGGGGAGTAGAGGGACATCGGATTGTAGGACAGATAGCTGAAAGTTATTTAACCGAGAATGCAAGAAAGGAAATCAGAAAAATTTTAGGGACAGAGTCTATAGCAATGGCTAGTAATTGGGCTGATTTTATTAAGTCGGATACCTCCTTTAACTATGTTAGCAGTTGGCACTATATTAATTTAAAAGGAGGACTTTCTTCCGCTGAATTGAAAGCATATTTGAGCCAAGATTCTGAGGTAGATGTATACACCCGTATTAATTTTTTAGTGAAGGAACTCAAGGGCAAAAAGTTATCTAAAGAAGACAAAATATTTTATTTAAAATTGCTCATTCATTTTGTAGGGGATATTCATCAACCCTTGCATGCAGGTAGATTTGAAGATTTAGGTGGCAATAAAATAAAAGTGAACTGGTTTAGTGATCCAAAGAATTTGCATCAAATTTGGGATGATCAGTTAATTCTTTTTCAGCAGCTTAGTTATACTGAGTATAGTGCTGCCATTAATCATACTAATCCTGCACAAATAAAAACTTGGCAGAAGGAACCGCTCAACGAATGGATTGTACAATCCTATCAATTGGCAGAAAAAATTTATAGTGATATAAAGCAACCTAATCAGCGCTTGGAATACAGATATAATTTCAATTATGTATCGACTCTGAATCAACAGCTATTAAAAGGAGGAATACATTTAGCAGGTTTGTTAAACGATATTTTTAAAGGATAATTTTTTCCTTCCTATTGCCACTTCACTTATTATTCTATAGTAGGAAAGATTGTGAAATTTATAGACAATAAATTTCACAATCTTTTTATTTTTTGAATAATCACTTTATCTAAAAACTCTTGTTTCTGTTGCTTTTGTAATTGAATTTTTCTAACTATTTCCATTCCAGTAACAACTGTTCCAAAGGCAGCGTACCCGGGATCATTATTTTCTACTTCATCAAACTGAGTTTGATCTCCAATACAAATAAAAAATTCAGTATTTCCCGTACCAGGTGATAATCTTGCTAGTGAAAGTGTGCCACTGGTATGACTTAATTTACTAAAACTTGTAGGTTCGTGTTCAATGCCCAATACGGAAGGATGTTGAGCATCCGTTGTTTTCCAAATCCCTCCTTGTATCAATCCTGTATTGGCATCTGTACTAAATCCTTCCTGTAAAAGTACTCTGTAAAATGAGCTATTATTATAATAACCTGAGTCAATGAAAGATAGAAAGGCAGCAACTGTTTTGGGAGCTTGCTTTGGGAAAAGTTCAGCCTCTATGTCCCCAAAAGAAGTGACAATCAAAATGTGAGGATTTTGATTACTTCGTTGGTTACATCCTAATAAAATTGCGCTAATGAAGAAGAAAATCCAAAATTTCATAGATGACTAGTTGGAAAATCTAAAGGTTATTTTCTTATTAAATATCGATTTAAAAATTAGGATACAGTCAGCCTTACATTAATTGCATTGGCTCCCTTTGGTCCCATTTCAACTTCAAAAGTGACTTTACTATTTTCTTTGATATTATCTTGAAAAGCATTCATATGTACGAATACACTTTCTTGTGATTCGAGGTCCTTAATGAAACCATATCCCTTTGATTCATTAAAAAATGTAACGGTACCTTTTCTTATCAAATCTGCAGGGTCAAATGGCTTTTGTTTAGGTACGCCTATTTCGATGTCTTCCACATTTATTTTAATCATTTTTCTAGGGTCGGGAGGAGTGGAGGAAAGGTTTCCATTTTCATCAATATAGGCAATCATATCGTCAAAAGATTTTCCGTCTTTGGCACTATCCTTTCTTTCTTGTTTTTTTTCTTCTTTGTCCTTTTTGTCTTTTTGTTTCTTCTTTTCTCGTTCTTTTTTACTCCAGGTTTCCTGTGATTTAGCCATAATCTATACTGATTGTTTTAATTTGATGTAATTGGAAAGCTAACAGATCCGTTTCCAATACAGAAGTATTATGACGAATTTATTCGATGAATTTGATTGAAGGTACAATATTTATACCCTTCTATCAAATGCATATAAGAAATCCCGTAAAATCTTGTCTGATTCCCAGCTGTTGAGACCTCTATCCTTTTCGGCTTTTTTACTATTTCGAGTCATAAAAGCTCCATTTAAAAAACCTTTTTACCAGTTCCAATAATTGCTCTAATTTCAACTTTCATAAATTTTAACCATTTTACTCCTATTTGTAAGATATGACTCAAAAGCAGTACGGTTTATTTTCACTTCCTGTGATCGTTGGGTCATTAGGTTTTTTTGTAGACATCTATGATCTATTACTTTTTAGTATTGTCAGAAAATCAAGTTTTAAAGACTTAGGGGTATCTGTAGCTGACATGAAAAATATTGGAGAAAATATTATTAGCTGGCAGATGCTTGGCCTAACCATTGGCGGAATTATATGGGGCATCATTGGAGATAAAAAAGGAAGAAAAAATGTTTTGTTTGGTTCAATATGTCTTTACTCTTTAGCAACTATTGCGAATGGATTTGTAACCAATATTGATCAGTATACTTTTCTTCGATTTATAGCTGGACTAGGTTTGGCGGGTGAACTAGGAGCTAGTATAACCCTTACCAGTGAATTATTGCCAAAGGAAAAGCGTGGAATTGCAGCTGCTATTATTGCAACCAGCGGTGTAATGGGGACAGTGACAGCTTATTTTGTTCATTATTTGAGTAATGAAAACTGGCGCCTCTGCTATTTTATTGGAGGTGCAATGGGGATTGCATTATTATTTTTGAGAGTGAGGGTGTTGGATAGTAAATTATATGATACCGCTAAAAATGCCCAGGTTAAAATGGGCGATTTTATGATGATTCTAATGAATCGAGAACGTTTTTTCAGGTACCTAAGAGCGATTACCATTGGATTACCAGTTTGGTATGTGATTGGTTTGCTCATTAGTTTTTCTGATGAATTTGCTACTAGGTTTGGCATCATTAATTTTGATCAGCCTAAGGCATTGATGCTTCAATATGTCGCATTGGTTTTTGGAGATATGGGTGCTGGGTTTTTGAGTAATATCATTAAAAGCCGAAAAAAAACGCTGCTAATTTTCTACGCCATCCTATCATTTTTTTTCATCTTATTTTTTGCTTTAAAAGGTGGTGGAACAGCCTTCAATATGTATTTAATCTGTATGGGCCTTGGTTTTGGCTCAGGTATATCCGTATTGTACATTACTATGAGTGCTGAACAATTTGGTACGAATCTTAGAGCTACTGCTGCAATTTCTATACCTAATCTTGTTAGAGGATTTCTCCCCTTACTATTAATGCTTTTTCAATTTTTAAGAGGAAATTCGATGCTTAATAACTACGTTACTGCTGCCTGGGTTACCGGTGTAATCGTTTTGGTTATTGGTTTGATTTCATTATTCTTTACCAATGAAACATTTGGTAAAGAATTAGACTTTATTGAAGAATAAGTAGTTTGCATTTAAATGATAAACCCTAATTATCTCAATTTATAATCTATCGGTCTATTGATGTATACTATCGAAAATGATATGCTGCGGGTACAAATAAATCCAATGGGAGCTGAGCTGAGTAGTTTGTTTAATAAAACCAATGGGCTCGAATATATTTGGAGTGGAGATGCTTTGTATTGGGGAAAGAAATCTCCAGTTTTATTCCCAATAGTAGGCACATTAAAGAATAATCAATATTTTTTTAATGGCAAAAGTTATCCTATGAATCGGCATGGCTTTGCAAGAGAAAAGATGTTTACGGTGGTTAGCCATAGCGCTAACTCAATTCATTTTGAATTACAGTCTGATGAGCATACTTTACCAGTTTATCCTTTTCAATTTAATTTTTCGTTGATTTATACCCTTTCATCAACCAGCTTATCCGTTTGTTATCAAGTTGAAAATAAAGGTAATGAAGGAATGTATTTTTCTGTAGGTGGACATCCAGCATTTCGACTACCCCTTACCGATAAATTAGTTTATGATGATTACTATTTATCATTCAATAAAATTGAACTGGCTGGTCGTTGGCCAATCAGTCCAGAAGGTTTGATTGAGAGTACTTCAGTTCCATTATTGGAAAATTGTAATGATTTAAAATTATCGAAATCTTTATTTTATAAAGATGCCATTGTGTTGAAGCATCTTGAGTCAGATGAGGTGCAGATTAAATCCGATCTGCATCAAGGAGGTGTAAGCTTTTCTTTTGAAGGGTTTCCTTATCTGGGAATTTGGGCTGCTAAAGATGCCAATTTCATCTGTATCGAACCGTGGTGTGGAATCGCTGATAGTGTTGAAAGTACTCAGGTGTTGGCTGAAAAGGAGGGCATTGAATATCTGAATGCAGGAGAGGTTTTTGAAAGAACCTGGAGGGTAACTACCTTATAAATTGAGCCATCTAATTTTACTGAATAAGTTTCACTTTTATTTTTTTAAAGAAAGTATACTTCTTGCTTTTTATTTTATGCTGATTATATTTGCACTTTATGAAACGTATTTTTACCCTGTTTTTAATAAGTCTTGTTGTAGGAATATCCTGCAAAAAAAAGCAAGCTTCACTTACCGAGGAGGAAGCAATTGCTGTGGTTAAAAGATTTGATGAGGGTTGGAAAGGGAAAAATTTATCAATTGTTGATTCAGTTTTAGCTCCAGCATATATTTATTTCACTCAGTCTGGCGGCACCTTTAATAGAACCAATCTTGTTGAAACTGCTGGTTCTTCAGACTACCTCCTTGATTCAGCTGAGCGTATAGAATATAAAGTTAAATTGTTTGAAAATACAGCTGTAGTGAGCACTCGTTGGATTGGTAAGGGTATATACAAAGGAGTTACTTTCAATGAAAACCAGCGCTGCAGTATAACAATTATTAAAATTGGCAATAAGGTTCAAATCCTTTCTGAACATTGTACTCCGATTAAGTCACTTAATTTATTGCATTAATTTTTTTGCTTTTATAGGAGTGTTTTTTTAATTCCTATCCTACGTTTTCAAAAGTTAATTACAATTTCCTTT
>CANCRO010000064.1 GCA_947380605.1 Chitinophagaceae bacterium | reverse complement strand
AATATAGAAAGAAACAGCGGCAATGGACCTTTTGCTCCCCATTTTTTTACAGATGGAACTCCCAACCATGATACGATGGGATTATTGGCCAAAGACTCCCAAGGAAATTTATCCGGTGGTGTAACTACCAGTGGGATGGCATTTAAGCTCCATGGACGTGTAGGAGATTCTGCTGGCATTGGTGCAGGTTTATATGTAGATAATGAAGTAGGTGCTGCTACCAGTAGTGGCGTAGGGGAAGAAGTCATTAGAACTTGCGGTACACATTTGGTAGTAGAATTAATGCGTCAAGGTCTTAGTCCCGAGAAAGCTTGTAAAAAAGCGGTGGAAAGAATTATCAAGATTAATCCAGAGAGAGCAAAAACATTGCAGGTAGGATATTTAGCAATGAATAAAAATGGAGAATATGGCGCTTATGCCATTCAAAAGGGTTTTGTATTTTCTGTAAAGACCAATGATGAAAATAAAATACACGAATCAAAATTCATATTGGGTGCTTAGTCTGATCTCCTATAAGTTGAATCTATGAAATTTAAATTAGAAGTAATTGGCTTTACGATTGAAAGCTGTCTGATCGCTCAGGCTGCAGGTGCACATCGTATTGAGTTATGTGACAACCCTTCTGAAGGTGGAACCACACCTTCTTATGGGTTTATCAAGACTGCTAGAGAAAATTTATTGATTGAACTCTACCCTATTATTCGGCCAAGGGGAGGTGACTTTTTATACAGTGAAATTGAATTTGAGGTAATGAAAGCAGATATACAAATCTGCAAAAATCTTGGTTGTGATGGTGTGGTGATTGGAATGCTCAATGCAGATGGAACGGTTGACAAACAAAGATGTAAGCAGCTGGTTGATATTGCTCAACCAATGGGAGTAAGTTTTCATAGAGCGTTTGACAGAACTAATGATCCATTTAAAGCTTTGGAAGATATCATATCCATTGGTTGTGAAAGAATATTAACCAGCGGACAAAAGTCAGTAGCCACCGATGGTGCAGCGCTGCTCAATGAATTAGTAAAACAGGCCAATGGTAGAATTATTATTATGCCTGGAAGTGGAGTAAGATCTGATAATATAGAAACCTTAGTTAAAAAAACGAACGCTATAGAATTTCATACTTCAGCAAGAACCTATACTGATAGTAAGATGGAATTTATCAATGAAAGTATGGATGAACAGCTGACTAGCGTAACAACATTAAGCAATGAAATTAAAACAATCATTCAACTATTGAAAGCTTATTAACCAACCATTATCTTTAATACAAGATTCTAACCTTAATAGTTGCTTTTACCTTTTTCAATAATTCCATAGCATTTTTACTGAGTCCTTTATCTACATCTAGAACAACATATCCGATAGCATCATTCGTTTTCAAATATTGCCCCAGAATATTGATTTTGTTTTTTGATAAGGTAGTATTGATTTCACTCAACACACCCGGCACATTGTTATGTATATGAAGGATTCTATGTGTTCCTTCCTGAGGCGGTAAACTTAACGCTGGTATAGTATGTGAGCCATAACTAATTCCTTTTTCTAGATAGTTAAATAATTTAGCGCTCACATCATCACCAATATTATGTTGGGCTTCTTGTGTGCTTCCACCAATATGAGGAGATAGTAATACATTATTTAATCCCTGTAATGGAGAAGTGAATTTATCGCCATTTTTTTCAGGTTCCCATGGAAAAACATCGATTGCAGCACCACCCAAATGACCTTCAGATAAGGACTTAGCTAATGCATCGATATCTACTACTTCACCCCTAGCATAGTTGATTAAGATACTTCCTTTCTTGAAACTTTTCAATAGGGTTTTATTAATCAAATTTTTAGTAGATGGTAATTCTGGTATATGAAGAGATACGATATCTGACTTACTTACCAGGTCTTTTAAATTCTTTACAAATACTGCATTTCCCAAAGGAAGTTTAGTTTCAGTATCAAAATAAATTACTTTCATTCCTAAGCCTTCAGCTAAAACGCTCAGCTGGCTTCCAATATTACCATAACCAATAATTCCTAAAGTTTTTCCACGTAATTCATAACTACCAGTGGCATCCTTAAGCCATATTCCTTCGTGAGCAGCCTTATTTTTATCCAAAATCTTACGAATTAAGATAATTGAAGCCCCAATTACCAATTCCGCTACACTTCTTGTGTTACTGTAAGGAGCATTAAAAACAGCAACTCCTTGTTTGGTAGCAGCTTTCAGGTCAACCTGATTAACTCCGATACAAAAACAGCCAATAGCCTGTAATTTTTCGGCAGCAGCTAATACCTTAGCCGTAAGCTGAGTTTTACTTCTGATGCCAACTAAATGAACATTTTTTATTTCTTTAATCAATTGGTCTTCACTTAGGGCCCCATTTAACTTCCTAACATTCACATAGCCAGCTGCATTGAAGTACTTTACAGCCACATCACTAATGTTTTCCAAAAACAAAATATTGATTTTCTCTTTAGGATAACTCGTTATTTTTTTGTCTGCCATGATTATAACTCCTTATTTTGCACAAATATATTCTATCTAAGTCTTAATACTATTATGAACCCATTTTTTTGTTCTATATCCAATACTAGAAAAGTACTTTCTAAATATAAAATCGCCCTGACAAGATATGTTATTATTTTTATATCTATTATCTTAGTCGCGTGTAATATTTCTTCAAAACAAGACCCTGCAAAGAATCAAACGGTATTGCCAAATCCAGGTTCATTAAGCAAATTAGAGGGAGAAAGACTTCGTATTGCATGTGAAAATTGGTATAACACCGTTTTAAAAACAAAAGGTTTTAATGGTGGAATAGTAGTTGCAAAAAAGGGGAATATTGTTTTTGAAGCCTATAACGGAAAAAGTAGACTAGATGGACAAGATTCAATGAGCGATAGCACTTCACTTCATATTGCCTCAGTTTCCAAAACTTTTACGGCAATGGCTACTTTAAAACTTTGGCAGGATGGTAAATTAAATATTGACGATCAGTTCAGTAAATATTTCCCTATGTTTAATTATCCTGGTGTAACTATTCGTACTTTATTAAATCACCGAAGTGGACTACCTAATTACGTTCATTTTATGGAGAATATGGGGTGGAATAAAAAAATAAAAATTACCAATGAGGATGTACTTAACTTTTTAATCAGTAGAAAAAGTTCAATTAAAAATGTCGGGAAACCAGACAAAGGATTTTCCTATTGCAATACCAACTTTGCATTATTAGCTTTATTAATAGAAAAGGTAAGTGAAAAAAAATACAGTGATTATTTACAGGAAACTTTTTTTACTCCGCTACAAATGAAACACACTTTTGTTTTCAACAACAATAGAGATTCTGGGAAAGTTACTTTGAGCTATGATTACAGAGGAAAATTAATACCGTTTAATTTTTTAGATGGTGTGTATGGTGATAAAAATATTTACAGTACCCCCCGTGATCTTCTTTCATGGGATAGAGCACTCTCGGAAGGTAATTTATTTACACAAAAAATATTAGAAGAGGCGTATACTCCCTATAGCAATGAAAAGCCAGGAATTAAAAATTATGGTTTAGGGTGGAGAATGAATAATTTTCCTTCTGGAAAAAAAATGATCTTCCACAATGGTTGGTGGCATGGAAATAATGCCGCTTTCATTCGTTTAATAGAAGATTCAGCCACCATAATAGTGTTAGGGAACAAGTACAACAGAGGCATATACCATGCAAAAGATTTATCTAGTTTATTTGGAAATTATTTTGGCGATAGCGAAGAAGATGAATTAGAAGCCAACATTTCAAATGCCCCTGATTCAATTATCGCTACCCCAAAAGTTGCTCCTAAAAAAATCATAGCTAGAAAAAAAATTATTAAGCATAAACAGCGAAAAGTAACAGGAAAAAAAATAGCTACTAAAAAAATAAAGAAATCAAAGAAAAAGAAACGCTAAGCATTTTAAACTATTCTTTAATTATAAATAATATCCATTATTTTATCCAAAGAATAGATAACATAGGGCAATAGAAGA
Source organism: Chitinophagaceae bacterium (assembly GCA_947380605.1). Taxonomy (GTDB): domain Bacteria; phylum Bacteroidota; class Bacteroidia; order Chitinophagales; family Chitinophagaceae; genus Ferruginibacter. Next base: position 12,158 of record CANCRO010000064.1, on the reverse strand, counting down.
AATAATTCCTACCAAATCAGCTAACAACATAGCCCCTACTGCATAGCGAGTATGCTTTATTGATACTGCTCCAAAATATACAGCTATCACATAAAAAGTAGTGTCAGAAGATCCTTGTAAGATACAAGCTAAACGGCCGGCAAATGAATCAGGTCCAAAGGTTTTCATACTATCTACCATCATACCTCTAGCGCCGCCGCCACTGAATGGTTTAATTAAAGCAGTAGGAAGACCATCTACAAAACGAATATCAGATCCAAAAAATGTAAATACATTTTTGAAGGCACTAATTACATAATCAAAACTTCCACTAGTTCGCAACATACTTATTGCAACGAGCATACCCACCAAATAAGGAATAATTCTGATGGCCGTTTCAAATCCTCCCTTTGCTCCTTCTACAAATGCATCAAACACGTCTATTTTTTTATACAAGGCCCCACAAATAATTAATAAAAAAATAAGTAAAATTAAACCGCTACTTAATGAGCCTGAAAAAAATTGAATCGCTTCTGAATTCAAGGAACGGATATAAACGACCAACAAAGCAATAACAGATGAGATACCTAAAACCCAGGTTAAAATAATAGGCTGAAATAATTTTATCTTTTGTTTAAATCCAACGATAGTCATAGCGGCAATGGTAGCAATGAAGGTAGCAATCATGCAAGGAATAAATATATCCATTGGATTAGCAGCTTTGGCAGCAGAACGCAAAGCAATAATACTAACAGGAATTAAGGTAAGTCCAGATGCATGTAAGCACAAAAACATGATTTGTGAATTGGAGGCAACTGATTTATTTGGATTAATTTCTTGTAAGCTTTCCATCGCTTTAATTCCAAAAGGGGTAGCCGCATTATCTAAACCGAGTAAATTGGCAGAAAAATTCATCACCATATGCCCCATGGCAGGATGGCCTTTGGGAATTTCAGGAAATATTTTTGAAAAGAAAGGACCAATAATTCTAGATAAGAATCTGATTCCTCCTGCCTTTTCAGCAATGGATAAAAAGCCCATGAATAAAGCAAGGAATCCAATTAATTTCAAACACAATGTCACCGCAGTTTGGCAAGTCTCTATAATCCCATCCGAAGACTGAATGCGGTAAACCATTTGTTGATTCTCCCCTAGCTGAATTATCTTTTCACCACCACTTATAATGGGATCTGTTTTCGCAGATTTTGCTGAGTCACTTAGGGTAGCTGAAATTTGAATAGTCTTAATTTTTATGGTATCACCTGATTTCCCAGTTACCATATTTGAAAAAATGGCTTTTTGGGAAGGTGAAAAAATTGCCAATAGACCGGCTGATACTATTGCAATTATTATAAACGACGACCAAATTCGACTAAGTGTCATGGTTATATTTTATGAAAATAATATTGAAAATTAGTTATAAAATACCAAAATACACCTTTCCTTTTAATAACTATCGCCCATCCTACTATTCAATTGATACAATTACAAAATCTTCAAATTAACCCATTACCTTTGCACACGTTTAAAAATCAATAAAGCAAATCAACAATGGCATTACAAGCAGGCATCGTGGGATTACCCAATGTGGGAAAATCAACTTTATTTAATGCAGTTAGCAGTAGCGCTAAGGCCCAGGCTAGCAATTACCGCTTTTGTACTATTGAACCCAATACAGGTTTGGTAAATGTTCCAGACCCAAGGTTAAATAAATTAGAAGAGCTAGTTCAGCCGGATCGTACGGTTCCGACGCAAATTGAAATTGTAGATATTGCCGGGTTAGTTCGTGGTGCAAGTAAAGGCGAAGGTTTAGGTAATAAATTTTTAGCCAATATCCGTGAGGTTGATGCCATCATTCATGTAATCCGTTGTTTCGAAGATGAAAATATTCTTAGGGAAGAAGGTGCTATCAATCCGATCAGTGATAAAGAAATTATTGAAACAGAATTACAATTGAAAGACTTAGATAGCGTGGAGAAGAAGTTATCTAAAATGGAAAAAATGCTGAAGACGGGAGATGCTAAGATGAAATTAGAATACGATGTATTGCTGCAATGCAAAGAACAACTCAACAGAGGGAAAAGTATCTTATCAATGAATTTAAGTAAAGAGGAAAAAGCAGCCATTGCTGAAAACTTTTTACTTAGCGAAAAACCAGTTTTATATGTAGCTAATGTGGATGAAGCATCGATGCATACTGGTAATAAATATTCGGATGCATTAATAGAAGCGGCTAAAAATGAAGGTGCTCAGGTAATCGTGATGACCAATGCCATTGAAGCGCAAATTGCTGAGTTTGACAATCCAGATGACAAGGCAATGTTCATGGAAGAATATAAAATGACAGAGCCAGCATTAGATCGTTTAATTCACTATACTTATAAATTACTTAACCTATCTACCTACTTCACCGCAGGTGTTCAAGAAGTAAGGGCCTGGACAATTCATCAAGGATGGAAAGCACCTCAAGCGGCGAGTGTTATTCACACCGATTTTGAAAAAGGATTTATCAAAGCAGAAGTAATTTCCTACGAAGACTTTATCACTTATCAATCAGAAGCAGCCTGCCGTGAAAATGGTCGCTTAAGAATTGAAGGAAAAGAATACGTAGTGAATGATGGAGATGTAATGCACTTTAGGTTTAACGTATAAGTCAATTTCAACTCTTCTTTTCCCTTCTCATTCATTTGGCCTATTAGATCGACCCTTTAAGGATATATTCGTTGATAGGATTAGCCTATTCATAGCATTTTTGCTTAGTTACACTCCTATATTTCTTGAATATATATAGTCAAGATGTAATATTTCATTACTATCTCCCATTTTAATTTTAAGGAGGTTTCCCGTCAATTCTATAACTTTAACGTTTAACATGTAATCCTTTTAATTAAATTAATTTCTTCAACATCATGAATCGCTACATTGCTTGCTTTAAGGCTGTTGGTATTTTCACCTGCCTTCTATTAATTTTTTCTTCCTGTTCCAAACGTTCAGGTGATCCAAGAATTTTGGTTTTCACTAAAACAACTGGATATCACCATGAATCCATTGCTGCTGGAATCGATGCCATTGGGAAATTGGGAAATCAAAATAAATTTTTAGTAGACACCACTTCTGATGCGAGCTGGTTTACAGAAGATAGTCTAAAAAAATATGCTGCAGTAGTATTTCTAAGTACTACTGGAGATGTGTTGGATAATTATCAAGAAGCTGAATTTGAACGTTATATTCAGGCGGGTGGTGGATTTGTTGGAATTCACGCTGCCGCTGATTGTGAATATGATTGGGGTTGGTATGGCCGACTTGTTGGCGGATATTTTACTAGTCACCCAGGTATTACCGACACCTTTAATAATATTCAACCCGGTGTATTTAATGTGGTTGATGCAAACCATATTTCAACCAAGCACCTTCCAAAACAATGGAGCAGGACCGATGAATTTTATAGTTTCAAAAAACTAAACAAAGAAGTTAAAGTATTGCTCACTATTGACGAAAAATCATATAATGGTGGCCAAAATGGTGATAACCATCCAATGGCTTGGTACCATGACTATGATGGTGGAAGAGCATTCTATACCAATCTAGGACATACTACAGAAAGTTTTTCTGAAGCGCCATACCTCAATCATATTTTAGGTGGTATTCAATATGCTATTGGAAATAACAATAACCTAAACTATTCAAGAGCTACCACATTAAGGGTACCAGATGAAAACCGTTTTAATAGAATTAGAATGGTGAATGGTCAATTTTACGAACCAATGGAAATGACCATATTGCCCAATCTAGACATTTTGGTTGCTCAACGTAGAGGAGAAATCATGTTATATAAAAACGGAGATTCCGTTATTAAGCAAGTTGGTTTTTTAAATGTTTATCATAAAACAGGCAATGGAGCCAATGCTGAAGAAGGCTTATTAGGAATTAAAATAGATCCTGATTTTAAAAATAATCATTATGTATTTATTTTTTATAGCCCAATTGACACTTCCGTTAATAGGCTTTCACGCTTTACATTTACCAATGATAAAATTGATCTAGCTTCTGAAAAAATAGTATTACAATTTTACTCACAGCGCGAAATTTGTTGTCATACTGGAGGATCCATCGCCTTTGATAAAGACGGATTACTTTGTTTATCAACAGGAGATAATTCAACTCCATTCAATGAAGCGAATCAACCTTTTGTAAATAATGGTTATGCTCCTTTAGATGACAGACCGGGTCACGAACAGTACGATGCAAGACGTAGCTCTGGAAATGCGAATGACCTTAGAGGAAAAATTTTAAGAATCAAGGTAAAGTCGGATGCAACTTATGATATCCCAGAAGGAAACCTTTATCCAAAAGGAACTGCGGGTACTCGTCCTGAAATTTACGTTCAAGGAAACCGTAACCCTTTCCGTATTTCAATAGACCAAAAAAATAATTTCTTGTATTGGGGTGAAGTTGGTCCAGATGCAGGAAAAGATAGTTTTGACGTTCGTGGACCAAGAGGTTATGATGAAGTAAATCAAGCAAGAAAAGCAGGCTTTTTTGGATGGCCACTTTTTGTAGGAAATAATTACGCTTATCATAAATACGATTATAGTATAGGGAAAACAGATTATTTATTTGATACTGCTAAACCGATCAATGACTCAAGAAATAATACGGGTATTAAAGAATTACCTCCAGCACAACCCGCTTTTATTTGGTATCCTTATGCTAATTCAAAGGATTTCCCTCAGACAGGCAATGGTGGAAGAAATGCAATGGCAGGTCCAGTTTATTATACCGACATGTATCCTGAAGCAACAAGATTACCTGATTACTATAATAAAAAACTATTCATTTATGATTGGATAAGAGGCTGGATAAAAGTGGTAACCATGAAACCTAATGGTGATTTTGATAAGATGGAACCATTTATGGAAAGTTCAAAATTCAAATCAGTAATTGATATGGAAGTAGGTCCTGATGGAAAATTATATTTACTAGAATACGGCAATGGATGGTTTCAACAAAATGCAGATGCTGGTCTTTCTAGAATAGAATTTAATCCTGGAAATCGTTCTCCAAAAGTTAATTCATTCACTATCGATCAAACTTCAGGAAGCTTGCCTTATACTATTCAAGCGACTGCTGAAGCAACCGATCCTGAAAAAGATGCCCTTCATTATGTATGGAATTTAGGAAATGGAATTACAAAAGAAACAACAGAACCTACGCTTAAATATACTTATGATAAACCAGGAGAATACGCAATCAACGTAAACGTAATTGACAATAAAGGAGCTTCTACGAAAAGTAAAGAGATTGCTGTGTATGCAGGAAATCAAGCTCCAGTGGTGAATTTTGTTATCCCTGGAAATAAAACTTTCTATTTCGCCAATAAGCCAGTTGCCTATAGTTTACAAATTGAAGACAAGGAAGACCCTGCTGCAATTAAAAGAGTTGAAAGTATTTTTATTTCAGCTGACTATGTTCAAGGTTCAGACAAAGCTTCTGCTTCATTAGGACATCAAGTAATGACAGAGGCGATGGTTGGTAAGAGCTTAATAGAAGCTAACGATTGTAAATCATGCCATAAACAAGCAGAAAAATCAGTAGGGCCTTCATTTTTAGATGTAGCCAAACGTTACCAAAAAGATCCAGGTGCAGCAGCAACATTAGCTACTAAAATCATTAAAGGAGGTTCAGGTGTTTGGGGTGAAGTAGCAATGGCAGCCCATCCTAATTTAAAAGAATCGGAAGCAAAACAAATTGTTGCCTGGATTCAAACATTGGCTAGTACATCAGAAATTAAAAAATCGCTTCCAGTAAATGGATCTATTAAAGATGTAACCCTAGGTAAACCCGCTAAACAAAATGGCGTATTAGTTCTTTCTGCTACCTATATTGATAAAGCTGAACCAGGTTTAAAGCCTTTGAGTGCATTAGGATCAGTTGCATTAAGAAATCCATTATTGAATTTTAATAGAGCGAATAATCTATCTAAATATACCGCTTCAACAACCGACGATAATTTCTTACTGATTGTTCCAAAAACCACTGGCTCATTCAGTATTGACAATATCGATCTTACGGGTATTAGTTCTGCAGAACTTAGCTTTGTGTGGGAAAAAGCACCTACTAGTAATTATCATTTTGAAATCAGATTGGATTCACCCAATGGAACAAAAATAGGTGAGGCTAATTTAGATGCTGGAAAAAACAATGGCGTTAAACTTCCAGAAAGTAAAACGGCTACAGCAAGTTTACTACTCAATTTACAAGCGACTGCTGGTAATTTACATAATATTTTTATTGTTAGTAAAGCCGATAATTCAGCAGAACCCAATACATTAAAACTATCAACCATTTTATTTTCATCTAAATGATGAATCACTCAATTAATATGGATAAGCCAGGTAAAATTACCTGGCTTATCTTTTTCCATTCCCTATCATTGATTATATTTGCAACCCGTTTCCGAATTAGCCTTTAGGTAAACGTGTTTTTTATAATTTGAATCGTTGCTTATTATATTGAAAAAAAAGATCGGTACAAACAACCTTTATACCACCTTTTACGTTATTACCTACCCAATGAATTAACCAACTAAATATTAAGTGTGGGAGAAATTTATCATCCCAATAATTAAATAAATTAAACTGGATAAAAATTAACAAATGAAAAAAACATTCTTATACCTATTGACGGTAATCCTTACTTTCAATGCAATTGCTCAACAGTCTTCAAAAATTTCCGGAAAAATTACCGATGCTTCTGCTAAAGCAATCGTAGGTGCAAGTGTTCGTTTATTAAACACTTCAATAGGTTCAGTAACTGATCAGAATGGATCTTTTACACTTTTAAATGTTAGTCCAGGTTCCCTTACGCTTCAAGTTTCAGCCAATGGTTATGCAGATTTTAGCAGTTCAGTGAACAGTTCAACAGCTACTGCACCATTGAATATCCAATTACAACTATCGCCTAAAATGTTAGATAAAGTAGTAGTTACTGCACAAAAAACAGAAGAGCTTTTGCAGGAAATTCCTGCCAGTATTACTGCGGTCTCCTCTAAACAAGTAGAAGAATACAGATTATGGAACAGTAAGGATCTTTCAGCAATTGTACCGAATTTATACACTGCAGATCCAGGGGATAGAAGAAACGTTTCATCTCTTAGAGGAATTGCTACCACCTCTTATGATCCAGCAGTTGCTACCTATATTGATGGAGTAAATCAGTTTAGTTTGGATACTTATATCGCCCAGTTATTTGATGTAGAACGCATTGAAATTTTAAGAGGTGCTCAAGGTACTTTATATGGAAGAAATGCTACCGCTGGAGTAATCAATATCATTACAAAGCAACCGAGCAATAAGGCAAGTAGCTTTATGGAAATCACCACTGGAAATGCGGGTTTACAAAGGTATTCTGGCGGATTTCGTTTGCCTCTAATTAAAGATAAATTGTTCTTTGGAATGGCCGCTTTGTATGACAAATCAAATGGATTCTATACCAATCAATTTAACAATACAGCATTTGACAAACAGAATAGCTTTACTGGAAATTATTATGTAAAATACTTACCCACTGATAAATGGGCTATCACTTTAAATGTTAAACATAATAATAACCGTAATAAGGGTGCTTTTCCACTATCATCAGGAATTGAAGATGCACTAAAGAATCCTTTTCAATTGAGTCAGAACGCGGTGTCCAATATGACGGATAATATTTTCAATGCCTCTTTATCGGCTAACCACTTTGGAAAAAATATTAGTTTTAGTTCACAAACTGCCTATCAATCTAATTACCGTTTTTATGATCAACCAATGGATGCAGATTTTTCTCCCATCGATGGTATAACACTCATTAACAATTATGGTAAAGATTGGAATAAGGTAAAAGTTTTTACACAGGAATTTAAATTCTCTTCTCCTGCTGCAACCACATCAAAATTAAAGTGGACAGCTGGTGCTTATACTTTTTATCAAGATAATCCAACCAAGCAAGCCATTCACTTTGGAGAAGATGCAGCAATGGTTGGGTCTCCAGACAAGAATTTTTCACTCATCAATAGTGCAAAATCAGTCAGTATGGGATTATCCTTATTTGCTCAAGGTACTTATGCCCTAACCAGTAAATTAAATTTTACTGCGGGTATTCGCTATGACAAGGAAAAAAAGAAACAATCTATCCTTGGACAATATCAAATGGATCCTGACCCTACTCCTATTTTTGATTACAGAACTGATACTTCTGCTAATGCTTCTTTTCAGTCAGTATCTCCGAAACTATCGCTTAGCTATTCTATAAGTGATAATAATTTACTATTTACTAATTATAGTAAAGGTTTCCGTGCGGGTGGACTTACGCCATTAGCTTCTGATCCTTCGCAACCTGCTTTATTTGCTTTTCAACCTGAATACAGTAATAACTTCGAGATTGGTATCAAAAACAATTTATTAAACAACCAATTACTAATCAATGTCACTGCATTTTATTCTGGAGTAACAGATGCACAAGTTCCCACACTTGTTTTACCAGACGCAGTTACCATTACTAAAAACACAGGTAAGTTAACTAGTAAGGGAGTTGAATTAGAAAGCCATGCGTTGTTTAATGGTTTTCAATTGGATTATAATTTAGGATACACCGATGCTAATTTTAAAGATCTTAAATTAGCACAATACGGATCAGTTGCTGACCTAGCAGGAAAAAAACAAATATTTACTCCAGATGTAACCTCCCTATTTGCTGCTCAATACGGAACAACTATTTCAAAGAAAAATCAATTAAAAATAACCTTTAGAGGTGAGTGGAAATATATAGGAAAACAATATTTTGATTTAGGAAATACCTTATCACAAAATTCTTACAACCTACTCAATTCAAGTATAGGAATTAGTGCACCTAAATGGTCTTTAAAATTTTGGGGACGTAATCTTACCAACAAAAATTATGTAGGCTACGGATATGATTTTGGAGCAGTTAGACTAGGTGATCCAAAAACCTACGGTATTACCTTGGGTATAAAGATGTAATTCACTAAAGGCAGTTTGTAAAAAGAGGTTATCTCCCCATTGTGAGATAACCTCTTTTTTTTATTGGCCCTTTTTACTGGATTTGCAGGCATAATTGAGCCCATTATACCCTACATCAACCACTTATATAAAAATATACCCAATTTGATTTTCAAGCTGTAATTTTGATAAATGCGAAAAACGCTCAACATACTTCAGAATTCAGTACGCCTTACCTTTCAGGAATTAAGGGTTAATAAATTGCGGACAGCGCTTAGCCTTACCGGAGTGGCTTTTGGTATCTTTTGTATTATTGGTGTATTGGCTACTGTAAATAGTTTAGAACGTAATATCCAAAATGAAGTAAGCAGCTTAGGGAGTAATACAATTTATATTGATAAATGGGAATATAGTGGCGGACCGGATAAGCCTTTTTGGAAATTCAGGGCTCGTCCAGTTATGAAATATGAAGAAATGGATCTCATTAAAGTTCGCTCTGAACTCTTGGATGATATTAGTTTTTTAGTGAGGGCTAGCGGTAATATTTCTCACAATGATGATCTAATGCAAAATGCTTCAGTGTATGGAATTGTAGAATCTCAAATTAAAATTCAACCCATTTCTTTTTACCAAGGTAGATATATTTCTTCGGCTGAATTTGAAAGTGGTTCTGCCGTTGGATTAATTGGATATGACAATGCGGAGAAATTATTTGGTTCTGCTGACAGGGCACTTGGTAAAATATTTGAAATAAAAGGAAAAAAAGTAACCATCATTGGGGTTATAAAAAAGGAAGGTAAAAATTTTATTGGATTTGATTATGATAACTGTGTAATGCTTCCTTATAAATTTTGTAAACAAATTGTAAGAATAGAATATGCCAATCCAGTTTTGATTGCAAAAGGAAAAGATAAGGTCACACCTTCTGCATTGATGGATGAACTAAAAGGTGTCATGAGACAGATCCGTAGATTGAGTCCTACGCAGGAAGATAATTTTTCACTCAATAGTGTAGAAGCGTTTAGTAAAGCAATCACTGGATTATTTAGTACCGTAAATATTGTAGGTGGATTAATTGGTATTATTAGTTTGATTGTAGGGATGTTTGGAATTGCCAATATTATGTTTGTAACAGTAAAGGAAAGAACCAGTGTGATTGGATTAAAAAAAGCGATTGGAGCAAAAAGTGGAAGTATATTATTTGAGTTTTTATTAGAAGCCACCATCCTTTGTTTAATGGGAGGCGCTATCGGTTTAACCATGGTTTATATACTTACACTCATTCTATCAGGACCGCTACAATTTCCAGTATATGTATCACTGCCCCTTTTAATCAGTACAGTAATTATTTGTTTGGTGGTGGGTATTTTAGCGGGTATTTTCCCAGCTTCTAGAGCAGCTAAAATGGATCCAGTAGTAGCCATTAGGAGTAAATAAATATTATCCATTCAATACTAATATACCCATCTAAGTATTTTTTAATTGGCAATTAAGATAATTGTTTAAAAAAATCTATTCAGCTATTTTTGTACAATGGATGGTAAAGCCCCCAATAGCCTTGAAGTAATTTCCCAAAATATTGGGTCAATGGTTGATACCACTATTTTAGCTATTGAATCTTCTTGCGATGACACCGCAGCAGCGGTTTGTAGCAATGGAAAAATATTGTCCAATATCATCGCCAATCAAGCGGTACATGAAAAATATGGTGGCGTAGTTCCCGAATTAGCTAGTAGAGCTCATTTACAAAATATTGTTCCTGTAGTAACCGAGGCATTGAAAGTGGCAGACTGCAACCTTTCATCCATTGATGCCATTGCTTTTACGCAGGCACCTGGTTTGATAGGTTCCTTATTGGTAGGTGCTCAATTTGCAAAATCATTAGCACTTTCTTTAAATAAACCTTTGATAGCGGTTCATCATATGCAAGCCCATGTATTGGCTAATTTAATTGCAGATGAAAAGCCTTCTTTTCCTTTTTTATGTTTGACAGTGAGTGGAGGCCATACTCAAATAGTGCTTTGCGAAAGTCCATTGAAAATGAAAGTGATTGGAGAAACGATTGATGATGCGGCGGGTGAAGCCTTTGACAAGACTGCTAAATTATTAGGACTTCCCTATCCTGGTGGTCCATTAGTAGATAAATATGCTCAACAAGGAAATCCCAACCGCTTTCAATTTCCAGAACCAAAAATACCAGGTTTAAATTTTAGTTTTAGCGGACTCAAAACTTCTATCTTGTATTTTTTAAATAATGCAGGTACAAGCAATGTATTTAAAGAAGAGTTTAAAGTATCGGAAACAGATAAAAAAATATTCATAGATCAAAATCTCGCTGATATCTGTGCCTCTGTTCAAGATAGAATTATTTCTATCCTTATCAATAAGTTAAAGAAGGCAGCAAAAGAATATAAGATCAATCAAATATGTATAGCGGGCGGAGTGAGTGCGAATAGCGGTTTAAGAAAGGCGCTAAAAGAAACGGGTGAGAAAATGGGTTGGCAGACTTTCATTCCTGCCTTTCAATACTGTACCGATAATGCAGCCATGATTGCTATTACAGCTCATTTTAAATATTTAAACAATGATTTTTCAGATTTAAGTATCAGCCCTTCACCCAGAGCTATTTGGTCATAAAATTGATAGCATATTTAGTCAGTAATTTTATTATGAACCCATTCAGAGAAGTATCTTTTTAAAAAATATTTTCAATTTATTATCTATCCATCCATTGGCCAACACCTACTTTCAATTTAAGCAATTTACTATCGAGCAGCAAAACTGCGCTATGAAAGTATGTACAGATGCTTGTTTATTTGGAGCTATCATTGCAGAGAAAATTTACCGAGAAAAAAATAAGGTAAGCAACCTACTAGATATTGGAACAGGTACCGGCTTATTAAGTTTACAAGTAGCACAAAAAAATAGTATCTCCATTGATGCAGTAGAAATAGACCGAGATAGTTATGAACAGGCCCAACAAAATTTCAGCAACTCTCCATGGAGTGAAAGATTGCGTATTTATAATACTGATATTTTAGATTTTGTAGCTGATAAAAAATATGATTGTATTATTTCAAATCCACCTTTTTACGAAGGCGATTTAAAATCGGATAACTCAAAAAAAAATGCAGCCAAACATGACAGTACTTTAAAATTAGAACAGCTTTTACAAGTAAT
>CANCRO010000063.1 GCA_947380605.1 Chitinophagaceae bacterium | reverse complement strand
AAACTTCTCTTCCACCTAAATCATATTGATTCCCTTCTCTATCGAAAATTTCAAAATCTCCCTCTATTTTTAGAGATCCATTGTTATTCACTGTAATTTTTGTTGCTGCCATTTTTTGGGTTTTAAATTTTAAAAATTGGGATGCTCTTTTAAATGTACCGATTGGTAAGTTTTGTTATAAACCATCAATAGCAATGGACATTTTCTACTGCTTTAATTTACTACAAAAGTAATGTTTCAGAGATGATCTAGATAATCTTTTAATAATACCTTCAAATGTAAAAAGTAAATCTAGTTTCATAAACACAAAAATTATCATTGTAAAGGCCATCTTTTATACTTATCTTTTAATAGAAAAATATATAAAAATGGACACAAAAAATAAACTAAAGGAACTGAATAGAGAAGCGCTAGAAAAAGTGGAGAATTATTTGAAGGAAAAAGAAAGTGAAGGATTGGATCACCATGAAAAAATTCACACAGCAAAAGAACAATGGCAGATGGCCTGGAATAATTTAATGGAGACACTGCTAATTTTAGAAAAAATAGAAATTTAAAAAGGTGTTTGACTAGCAAATTTTCAAGTTTAATTATAACCAAATTATAGCCCTTTTTTATAAATTATAATAATATATAATAACTACCCTATTCATTCAAACAATGCTTCAAAAAGCCTGGATTGTTGAACAAAATATTCTTTGGTGGGTTAATAGATTAAGCAAGCGAATAGATTTATTTAAAAATTCAATATATTGCCATTCATGAGTCAGAAAAACAATTTTGTGTTCTCAGAATTATCTGAGCCACATCGTATCCGAACCAAAGAAATTCTTCAACAGCATCCTAATATTAGGAAGCTAATTGGGAAAAACCCATTAACTATTCTTGCCATCATAGGTTTGGTGAGTTTTCAAGTAATCGTTGCAGGATTGGTAAGCGCACAATCTTGGTGGATTGTAATAGGAGCTGCTTATTTGTTAGGAGCTTTTGCAGACCACGCATTATTTGTAATGATACACGAATGCGCCCACCGCCTACTTTTCAAAAAACCGGAAGCTAATCGTTTAGCCGGAATTTTTGCCAATATCCCACAAATTTTTCCAAGTTCAGTTTCTTTTGAAAGATACCATATCAAACACCATTCTTTTCAAGGTGTTCACGAACTCGATGCTGATCTTCCTAATAAATGGGAAGCTAAGCTAATTAATAACTATTTTATTGGCAAGGTATTGTGGTTATTATTTTATCCTTTGTTTCAAGTATTTAGAATTAGCCGACTGAAAGAAATTAAACCATTTGATGGTTGGGTAGCGCTTAATTGGGGTGTACAAATTACCTTTTCTTTCCTAATTATATTTTTTTTAGGACCTAAAGCATTTGCCTTTTTATTGTTGAGTTTTTTCTTTTCTGTAGGGTTACATCCCCTAGGTGCTCGCTGGATACAAGAGCACTATTTAACACATGGAGAACAAGAAACCTATAGTTATTATGGCCCCCTTAATGCAGTAGCCTTTAATGTAGGTTTTCATAATGAGCACCACGATTTTCCTTCAGTACCTTGGAACCGTCTTCCTCAAATTAGAGAAGGTGCTCCTTCTTTTTACAATTCATTATTTTTCCATACTTCATGGACCAAATTGTTTTTCAGGTTTCTTTTCGATAAAGAGATCTCCTTATTTTCAAGGGTTGTACGCAATGACCGAGGTAAAGTAAAATTGACTGATGAATCTAAACCTGATATGGAGATGGTGAGTTTGAACTAAACAATAATAAATACCGAATTTATATTCATAAAAAAAGTGCAGAAATTTCTGCACTTTTTTTATATCATTTAATAATTAATCTTAAGATTTTAATTGTTATTTAGCCGGCCCTAAAAAATCGATAAGCGCTCATGCGGTAAACCTTTTGTTCAAAATAAAGTTAACAACTTATTGCTGAAATTCCTTTCGGAATAAAGTGCTTTTACTTTTTTGCCTTGATGCAAAAAAGTAACAAAAAAAATCAATCCGCCGCGGCGGATTGATTTTTTAACGGCTGACATTTAAAATTTCTAGCACTTTTTATTCAAGGGCATTCTAACAACTATTATTTTAAATTGCCCACTCGACAATTTAGGGTGAACTATTTAAACAAAAGATAAGCTACAGCAAGGGTTAGCACTACATTAAATAACTGAGCTAACAAAAATGCATACATAGGCTTTCTGTTTTCACCTTTCATTAGATCACTAAATTTAGTTTCAAGCCCTATACTAGTAAAGGCAAGAACAAACCAAAGAGACTGGATATTCTTCAAACCATCTTTAACAGTAGTGATTGTATCGGCACTCAATACAAATGAAAATAATAAAGAGGCAGCGACAAAGCCTAATACAAATTTTGGAAAACGCTCCCAAATTACTTTTAGGGTAGGTTTTTCTACTTCATCAACAGCAGCATTTTTCTTGTAGGTCCAGTAAACTGATATGGCAAAAGCTGCAATTCCTAACAATACATTTTGGGAAAATTTAACGATGGTACTGATTTTTAATGCTTCCTCTCCAACGAGTGTACCAGAGGCAACTACCGCGCCTGTAGTATCGATACTGCCACCAAGCCATGCTCCAGTAACGGCCTGAGAAAGTCCCATCCAATTAGCTAAATAAGGCATTCCAATCATCATAGGAATAGCACATATTAACACTAGCGAAATAACATAGGATAATTTCTTTGTATCACCTTTGATGGCGCCTGCAGTTGCAATGGCAGCAGACACACCACAAATAGAAACCGCGCTGGCTATCATCATTGTAAGCTCACTATCGACTTTCATTTTTTTACACAGCCAAAAAGCAACATACCAAACTGATATAACCACTATTAAGGCCTGGAGTAAACCGTAGGAACCTGCTTTTAAAATGTCAGAAAAAATTATGGTAGTTCCCAATATGACCAATCCTATTTTTACAAATAATTCTGTTGACAAGGCAGAACGAAACCATTCTGGCAACTTAAACAAATTACCGATCGTCAATCCAATACCTAGACTAAAAATAACCGCTTCCAAGTTGTAAGATTTAATTGACTTATTTCCAGCTACAATTAATGCGATAATAGTAATGATATAAACTAATGGAAAAGATATAATAAAGTATTTAACCGGCTTTGCTGTCAATAAAGCGGCCAGCAATGCGATTAAAAGTACAAACAAGAATTGTATCCCCAATTTAGATAGATTAGCTAATTGAAATACTTTTTCCTGTAAATCGCTGGAAGTACTCCAACCGTAAACGGGACTTTCTGGCTTTACGCCCATTATAGCTAATACAATAATTAGGAAACCTAATAAAACCACTACCCAATCCTCGTGCAGTGCAAATTTTGATGTAGATGTAGACATGCGTTAAATTGTTATTTAATTAAAGATAAAATAAACTTTTTATAGTCCTACAAGTTATAAAAAAGGTCCCCTCCGTTTCTACGGAGGGGACCTTTTTTAGTATTATTCAGGAATGACTGTATTAATAACCGCCCATTCCACCCATATCAGGGTTACCATGGCTATGACCACCGCCACCTACTTCTTCTTTAGGACGGTCAGCGATAACACACTCAGTTGTTAACAACATACCTGCAATAGAAGCTGCATTTTCAAGCGCTACACGAGCAACTTTAGTTGGATCAATAACGCCAGCTTTGAACATATTTTCATATACTTCAGAGCGAGCATTAAATCCATAATCTGCTTCTCCTTCTTTAATATTTTGTACTACTATAGATCCTTCGATACCACAGTTAGCAACAATTTGACGTAAAGGCTCTTCAATAGCACGACGAACAATAGCAATACCAGTTGCTTCGTCAGCATTTAAAGCACCTTTCAATTTCTCTAAACCTGCAATTGCACGGATATAAGCTACTCCACCACCTGGAACGATACCTTCTTCAACGGCAGCCCTTGTAGCGTGTAAAGCATCATCCACACGATCTTTCTTTTCTTTCATTTCAACTTCAGTAGCAGCACCAACATATAATACCGCAACACCACCAGCTAATTTAGCCAAACGCTCTTGTAATTTTTCTTTATCATAATCAGAAGTGGTATTTTCAACCTGAGCTTTGATTTGATTAACACGAGCAACTATATCAGTTTTTTTACCTTTTCCACCAACGATAACAGTAGTATCCTTATCAATTGAAATAGAAGCAGCTTGACCTAATGAAGTCAATTCAACAGCATCTAATTTGTTTCCTAATTCTTCGCTAATCACTGTAGCACCAGTTAAAATAGCTAAATCAGTTAACATTTCTTTTCTTCTATCTCCAAAACCTGGAGCTTTTACAGCAGCAACTTTAATCGTACCACGTAATTTATTTACCACAAGAGTAGCTAATGCTTCGCCATCTAAGTCTTCAGCAATGATCATTAAAGGGCGACCAGTTTGAGCAACTTTTTCTAAAACATTCAAGATGTCTTTCATTGCAGAAATCTTTTTATCATAAATTAAGATAAAAGGATTTTGCAATTCAGCTTGCATTTTTTCGCTGTTAGTAACGAAATATGGAGAGATATATCCTCTGTCAAACTGCATACCTTCTACTACATCAACTGTAGTATCAGTTCCTTTAGCTTCTTCAACAGTGATAACACCTTCTTTACCAACTTTAGTCATTGCTTGAGCAATTAACTTTCCTATTTCGCTATCATTGTTTGCAGAAATAGTAGCTACTTGTTCAATCATTTTACTGTTGCTACCAACATCTTTTTTTTGAGTAGCTAAGTTTTCAACCACTGCTTTAACAGCTTTGTCGATTCCACGCTTTAAATCCATTGGATTAGCACCAGCAGCAACCATTTTCAAGCCTTCGCTGATAATGCTTTGCGCAAGAACAGTAGCTGTAGTAGTACCATCACCTGCAATATCTGCAGTTTTTGATGCTACTTCTTTTACCATCTGAGCACCCATATTCTCAATTGGATCTTCTAATTCAATTTCTTTAGCAACCGTAACACCATCTTTTGTTACTTGCGGTGCGCCAAACTTTTTTTCAATTACTACGTTACGACCTTTTGGTCCTAAGGTTACTTTAACTGCATTAGCTAAGGTATCAACGCCCTTTTTCATTCTATTACGGGCCTCAATATCAAAAAATATCATTTTTGCCATATACTTAATTTGAATTTTTGAAAATTAAAATTTTTGAAAATGCATTCGCACATTTTCACATTCATTGACAGTTTATACGATTGCCAAAATATCGCTTTCTCTCATGATTAGGTATTCAATACCATCAATCGTGATTTCAGTTCCAGCGTATTTACCATATAAAACGGTATCACCACTTTTTACTGTTACAGGTTCGTCTTTCTTACCTGGACCTGCTGCAAGTACAATACCACGTTGTGGCTTTTCTTTTGCAGTATCTGGAATAATTATTCCACCAGCAGATTTTTCTTCTGCAGCCGCTGGTTGTACAATCACCCTATCATGCAAGGGCGTAATGCTTAGCTTCTTAGCCATAATTGTATTAATTTTTAATTAGTTGAAAAAGTAAACCCTGCATTTTTGCCGGGCAGCAAATATAAGCCAATTTCATACCAACTCATTTATAAAAGAATAGTTGTCATATTTTATTCAAAAAAATCGGATTTAATGGGTTTTTAATGAAAATTAGTCAGATTATAAGGGGAATTACCAGGGAATTTTGTCAGTAAGCTAAATCGATATATTAAAAAAATGGTTAAAATATCAACTCCAAAAAAAATAAAAATGACATTTCACCTAAATAATAGGCGGTAAATAGGAATCACCAGCTTGGTAAAAATGGCAAAAAACTATTACCTAATTTATTAAACCAAAAAAAGCAGTCCACCTAAAATTTAAAAGGCGCTTAAAATGTTTACCTTTGCAACTCAAAAGTTCTTATTGAAATGATTAGCAGAAGAAATATCCGGGTTAAAGTAATGCAAAGCCTTTACGTATTAGATAGCATTAATGGTGACCTAAAACCCGGTCAAGCGGTTAATTTATTAAAAAAGCAAATCGACCAATCCCGTCAACTTTTTATTTACCTCATTTACTTTATTATTGAAGTTGCTCGCTATGCGGAAAAAGATGCGATCAAAAAGGCATCGAAACATTTACCCTCTCAAAGTGATCTGAACATTAACACCAAAATCGTTGGAAACGAACTTATTTGGAAAATAGTAGAATTACCTAGTTATAAGTCTGCTGTGGCTGAAAGTAAACCCCAGTTAATTGCAGATGATGAATTGTTAAGAAAAACTTACCTCCATTTGATTGAATCGGAAGAATACCAAGATTATATTGAGTTAAAGAGCAGAGATAAAAAAAGTGAAAAAGATATACTCGAATTCATTTTTACCAACCTAATGCTACCTAATGAAAATTTCATTGGCCATGTGGAAGAACATTTTATAAACTGGGATGATGATGCTGAAATGATGAATATCCTTATTCAAAATTTCCTACAAAAACATGCTAACTATGATTTAAATGAAATGGTGAGCAAAGAGAAATGGGATTTCGCTAAAAATTTATTGGAAACGACGATTGATAAAAAAGAAGTCAGCATGGAATTACTGAAACCCAAACTAAAAAACTGGGATGCTGAAAGAATTGCTTCGCTAGATTTAATTATTATTCAGATGGGTATTAGTGAATTTCTATTTTTTGATACCATTCCAACTAAAGTTACCATCAACGAATACATTGATTTAGCGAAAGATTACAGTACTCCTCAAAGTGGACAATTTATTAATGGTATTCTTGATAATATTCATAAAGATCTTAGCACTGAGGGAAGAATCCATAAAAAAAGCTTTAAAAATAGTACCCTGTAAGCTAATCTCTAGGCTGATAGCCATTTTTTGTAGATTTGAAATAAATAAGTTCTTATTTAATAACTTTACTCAATAAATAGTCAACTTGAATAAATACATCTGGGTAATATTCATGACAGCTAGTTTGATTGCATGCAATGCAAAAAGAAATAAAAAACTAGATAAAGATGCTGCAATTTTGGCGCAAATTGCATTACATGACACTACTCAGGTTGAATTGATTGATAGTCTATATAATTTTGGAACAATAAACGAAGGAGAAAAGGTTAGTTACAATTTTAGATTTAAAAATATTGGCAAAAAACCGTTGGTGATTATCAATGCCTCTGCCAGTTGTGGATGCACTATTCCAGAGAAACCAGAAAAACCTATCTTGTCAGGAGATACAGGCGTAATTAAAGTTTCATTTAATAGTGCTGGTAAAAAGGGCTTCACCTCAAAATTAATTTCAGTGGAAGCTAATACTGAACCAGCATTTCCGATTTTGATTATAACGGGTGATATAATGGAAACTAAATAATTTTTTTTTAATAATTAATATTCAACAACATGTATTTACAAGGGATTTTATTAACCATGGGACAAGGTGCAGCACAAGGTGGAAGCAGTAGCTTTTCACTATTTTTTATGGGAGCGATGATATTGGTATTTTGGCTTTTTATGATTCGCCCACAAGCTAAAAAGGCTAAGCAGCAAAAAACTTTTATCAACGATCTTAAAAAAGGGGACAAAGTAATTACCATTGCAGGAATTCATGGTAGCATTAATAAAGTAAATGAAGATGGTACGCTGAGCTTAGAAGTAAGTCCAGGTAGTTACTTAAAGATTGAAAAAAGTACAGTAAGCATGGAAATGTCTGCTAGCCTTAATAAAGTAGTGACTGAAACTAAATAAGTCTTTTGTTCTTCATTTGGGTAAAGCTGAGTGCTTTCAATAAAATTGACTGATTTTCCATTGTAGGATGATAACAGTATTGAATGGATAAAAACCGGTCGAATTATATCGACCGGTTTTTTAAAAAAAGCTATTGCTGGTAAGGTAATTATTCATCAATCATCAACTTCATTATCACTTTAAACCACTGACCTATGACGCTGAAAATTGGTATAACTGGTGGTATCGGTAGTGGAAAAACTACTATATCCAAAGTTTTTGAAGTATTGGGTATTCCTGTTTATTATGCAGATTTGGAAGCCAAAAGATTAATGAATGAAGATGAGCTACTCAAAGAGAAAATTCAATATCATTTTGGAAAAGAATGCTATAAAAATGGAAGTCTTGATAGGAAATTTCTTTCTAACTTGGTTTTTAATAATGAAAATAAACTTTCACTACTCAATAGTATTGTTCATCCAGTTACCTTGGAAGATGCTAAAGTTTGGATGCAAAAACAGACTTCTCCTTATGCCTTAAAAGAAGCTGCACTTATTTTTGAAAGTGGTTCGCAACAACAACTCGATTATGTTATCGGCGTTTACAGTCCTACCCCTCTTAGAATTCAAAGAGTAATCAATAGAGATCAGCTAAGCCGAGAGGAAGTGAAATCTAGAATGGAAAAACAAATGGACGAAACAATAAAAATGCGTCTTTGCGATTTTGTAATCAATAATGATGAACAAGAATTAGTAATTCCTCAGGTTATTAAAATTCACGAAACCCTACTATCCAAAATCCATCTTTCTTAACCTATAGACATTATCCTTCTTTAACGAATTGGTTATTTTTTTTCATACACCAATTCTCCATTCAAATACGTTTTCAAGACAATCGTTTTTAAAATTTTCAATGGATCGGCAGTCAAAAGATCTGTGTCTAAAATTACAAAATCTGCTAATTTCCCTTTTTCTAAACTACCCTTTTCATTTTCTTCAAAATTAGCCTTCGCTGCCCAAATCGTCATCCCTTTAAGTGCTTCTTTTCTTGTTAAAGCATTTTCTATTTGAAATCCATGCGCTGGAAATCCCTTTGCATCTTTTCGAATACTAGCAGCATAATAAGTTTTAAAAGGGTTAATGTCTTCTACTGGAAAATCGGTACCTAATGGAATCCAATTATTTTGATTGAGTAATTGTTGATAGGCATAAGCCCCCTTTAATCGTTCGCTACCAATTCTATCAATTGCCCAATACATATCAGAGGTAGCATGGGTTGGTTGAACGGAGGGGATAACACTATTGCTTCCAAATAAACCAATATCCTGTTTATTAACAACCTGTGCATGCTCAATCCTCCAGCGTAAGTCATTTTTTCCCTTTAAGTATTTGGAATAAATTGAAAGTACCACTCGATTACCCGAATCACCTATTGCATGAGTACACATTTGAAAACCATTGGCAAATATTTTGGCTGCTACTTCATCTAAGTGAGTCTGCTTACTCAGTAAAAACCCAGTGCTCTCTGGCTTGTCTGAGTAAGGCGCTAGCAAACAGGCACCTCTAGAACCCAATGCACCATCTGCATATACTTTAATCGACCGAACATTTAAACGACTACTTTTAATCTTGCCCCTAGAAAAAATCGAATCCAAATTAGATTCGTTATCACTCATCATAACGTATAAACGCATTTTTAATTCATTAGATTGCTGCAGTTCCTCAATTACTTTTACATCTGCATACTGTAATCCACAATCGTCAATGGTAGTTAATCCTACAGCAAAACAATTTGCTTGAGCCTGAAGTAAAGCGCTCTTTTTTTGCTGCCAAGTTGGAGCAGGAATATTTTTACTTACCAGCTCAACCGCATTATCAATTAAAATACCAGTTAATTTCCCACCCTTTGTTTCAACCTCTCCCCCAATCAATTTGGTTCCTGGCTGAATACCCTTCAATGCAATGGAATTAGCAATGGCAGCATGTCCATCCACTCTAGAAAGAAAAACTGGTCGATCTGGGAAAAGCTGATCCAATTGAAGCGAGTTAGGAAAGGTTTTTATTTTCCAATCATTTTGATCCCAACCCCTTCCAATTATCCAGCCGGTTTTATTTTTTAAAGAATAGGCTTTCAGTTTTGAAATAATATCTTCCCAACTGGTGGTTCCAGTTAAATCAACCGTTTGCAAACCAAGTCCGTATTCCAAAAAATGAGCATGGGCATCAATGAATCCAGGATAAATATATTTCCCTTTGGCATCAAGATTCTTTTTACTTAAAAAATTCTTTTGTAATTCAGCAGTGGTTCCTGTTGCAAGAATTTTACCCTCCTTGATTACCATCGCTTCTTTTTTCAAAAAAAGTTCATCTACCGTATAAATATGTGCATTATAAACCAACAAGTCGGCAGCTATTTTTTGAGCGTACCCAATTGATGCTATGGCGATAAAAATAATTAGTAATAATTTTTTCATGTTTAATTAAACGCTTGTGTACAAAAAAAATATTGAAGATAAAAATCCCCTAATTTTTTTAGGGGATTTTTATCTTCAATACAATCAATTATTTTAAACAGGTAATAATCTAAAAATAAATCCAGGAGATTCAACAGCGATATACAAGTAACCATCTGGTCCCATTTTTACATACCGTACTCTACCAACATTTTTCAACAACAACTCTTCACCAACAATTTTTCCGTTCTTAATTTTACAGCGATTAAGGTATCTAAATCTAAGAGACCCTACCATTAAATCGCCTTTCCAAGCCTTGTACTTGTCTCCTTCAACAAATGTCATTCCGCTTGGTGCAATTGAAGGTAACCAATAATGCAAGGGTTGTTCCATTCCTTCCATAGCAGTTTTATCACTCATTATTTTATTGTCGTAATTAATACCATAAGTAATAGCTGGCCATCCATAATTCTTACCTGGAACAATTACATTAATTTCATCCCCTCCCCTTGGTCCATGCTCATGTTCCAAAAGTTGACCAGTAGCCGTATTAAATAATAAACCTTGAGGATTACGATTACCATATGCATAAATGGTAGGCTTAGCACCTGGAGTATTTACAAATGGATTGTCTGCAGGTACTTTTCCATCATCGGTAATCCGATGAATTTTACCTAAATCATTAGCAATTGATTGCGGATTTACTTTTTCATTACCCCTTTCACCTACTGAGAAGTAAAGTAATCCATCCTTACCAAAAGCTAAACGAGATCCATAATGATGACGAGTTTTAGAATAAGGGAGTGCTTCAAAAATTACTTTTTGATCTTCCAATTTATCTCCATTCAATCTTGCACGCATAATTGCAGTAGTACCTAATATTGCACCATCCTCTTTTTTAACTGCTGAGTAAGAAAAATAGATGAGTTGATTTTTCTTAAAATTCGGATGCAAGGCAATATCTAATAATCCACCTTGTCCCTCAGCTAAAACCTCTGGAGTACCACTAATCAAATTCATAGATTTATCTTTTCCAACTCTATAAATTTTTCCAGATTTGTCGGTCATTAATATTTCACCACTTGGTAAAAAAGTGAAGCTCCAAGGACTTCCCACACCTTTAACTATAGTGTCCAACTTGATAGTCTGTTCTTCTGAAGTAAATACATTACTTGTCTGAGGAGTACCAAAACTATATCTCTTCAACCTTGTTATTCCAGCTGCTACATAATTTGATAAGGCAACAATTTCATCATCAGGAAGGACTTTCTCAAAGGAAGGCATTCCTTTATCAGTATACCCTTGTTTGATACTCTTATATAGGTTTTCATTGGTACTACCGTATTTCCAGTTACGATCTACAAATGCATCGACCTTTTCTCCATGGCATTTACCGCATAAATTTTTATAATTCATAGCAGCTTTTAATGAATCTGCTCCAGTTGGTTTGGCAATCGTAATTGGATTGTCTTGACTTTTCTTGAATTGAACGAAAGAAAGACTTAGGACTGCAGCAAAAAGAGAAAAAATTAAATACTTTTTCATAAAATTTTTATTAATGGATAATTAATTGTACCCTGTATTTTGAGGGTGGGTTAAAACAAATCTACTTAAAAAAGTAGATTTGACTCTGAATTTATTGAAAAAAGGAGTTTTATTTATTAAAGGTTGCTCGCATTGCATTTAACATTCCACTAGTGGACCAAGTACCTGGAACAATCATCCTTCGAATGGTATGAAGGGGTTCAGTAGAATCTCTTTTGGTAGACAAAATAAATGCCATTTCATACCCTTTGTTTTTTAATTCAGGAATAGCCGCCAGGTTCCATAACCCAAATGGGTAAGCAAAATATTTCAACGGCTTTCCTGTTATTGTCTCTAATTGTTTTTTAGGATTAGAAAATTGGATATCCCAATCTGTTCCTTGATATTTAGTAACCATATGATGATCCCATGTATGGGCAGCAATCACATGGCCGTTATCAGATAGATTTTTAATCTGCTCTTTAGTCATATAACGAGGACGATTAATCGCAACGGTCATAATAAAAAAGACACCTTTAAAACCATGTTTCTGCATTTCAGTAGCACCGATAGAAAATTGCTCACCATCTGTATCATCAAAAGTAATCATCACTGGCTTGGCAGGTAACTCAACATTATTTACCAAATAATCATATAACTGATCTGGCAAAATTGATGAATACCCACTGTCAGAAAGTGCTTTCATTTGCGCAGCAAAGGAAGAAGGACTTACAGAATAACTCTTCATGTTTTCACTATCACCAGGTTTAGCTTCGCGAATATGATGATAACACAATACTGGAACTTGCTTTTTTGACAAAATAGCTGCAAGGTCATTTGTCGATTTTTTATTAGCAGCAGCGCTATGGCCCAGACTGTCTACCTTACTTTCATTTTTATTTCCGGTTCCAGAAGAACAGGCGAAAAGAAAAGAAACTAGTATCAAAAGTGCTATGCAATATTTATTCATAAAATTAGCTATCAGTAAATGTTATTGATATTGTATGTAAATGGGTTGGGGCGTAAATTGTAGTAACTCTTGGGGAGTAAACATGCCACTTGTTTTAACTTTATTATCATTTTTATAAAAAAGTTTAAACCCAGTAAATTGAACAGGTTCTTTATAAATATATCTTAGATAGGTAGACCTTTTTAAGTACTTTTCACCAAATCCATCCATATCCATTACTACCTGAACCTCGGGAACTTTTTTTATTTTCTCATAATCCGTAACCATACCTTGGGTAAATCGATGTACAATGAGCACTTTGGGTGAAAGATTCTTTTTACGCACAATGTCAGCTAAAATATCTATAGCACTATTGATATCATCGGAATTAAATGTCCCAATTTTTGAACCAGGTATTTCCCCATTTTTCATAGAGAATTCAGGATCAATTCCTAGATGAACAGTAGGCATTGAAAGGTATTTTTCTAGTGTTGCTACTTCTTCCTTTACTGAACTATGTCCTACTTGAATATCCAAAAATGTTAACGCATTGATTTGCTTTGACCAATTGATTATAGTGTCAATCTGACTAAAGGGCATTCTTAAGCGATACTTTTTATCCTTTCCTGGAGCTCCCTGTGCAGTTATGGCAACATAATGAAGCGAAGGGATTACATGAACGGTTGTATCTGCCTTCTGCCAAAGATTCACCTCTTGCTTTAATTTTTGAAACATTTCATCTCTGGGTATCTCTCCTAAAATACCCATCTTTTTGGAATATAAATTTCCGTAAAATGCAACAATTCGGTTGTAAGGTAATAAGGCTCCAGCTAGTGGATAAGGAGCTTTAACAGGCCACTTTCCAGTAGAATCAAAATTACATAACGCACGCATTTTTTTATTATAAAGAGCTGTATCAATTGGCTCTTTAGATACGATCGATAAATCAGCACCATGGGCATCCTTTTCTTTGCTGTTTTTAATAGCATTTGCTTTTTCAGCATCGTTACAACATGAAGAGCATAGGAAATAAAAAGAAAATAAAAGGCAAAAAAAGCTTTTAGCAAAAATTTTATTCATAAAATAATCAATGGGTTAATTATCAAGCAAAAATAGACCATATTTAACTATTCCTAAACTAAATCATTGAGTTTAAGGGATTTTTTTTGACCAACATTTAAAATTGAAATAAAGGTTACTTGTTTGTAAAATAGAAAACCTTTTCCTTGTTAGCCAAATTGCTTTTCCTTTAAAAATAAAATAATAATGACTAGGATGGATTCGTAATAAAATAAGTCCTTTTTACGCTTTAAATCACAGTTTGTATAACCCAATCAACTGCGATTTCAAACTAATAGACATTATATATTTTTACGTAGATTTGTTGAAAGGGTTAAATTAAATTTTTAAAAAAGAATAGATGAAAAAATGTATTTTAATATTAGGCAGTTTTTTAACTGTACTATTGGCAATGGGTCAGCAAAATGACAACCAATTGAGCTTACTACCCGTACCCGTAAAATCGATTCGTACTGCTGGATATTTTACCTTTAAGAAAGAAATTTCGATTGAAGCGCCTAGTGTAAAATCATTACAACCCACTTTGCAGTTTTTAAAACAAAGACTAAGCATTCCAACAGGATATACGGTTTCAATCAATAACCAACCTTCCTCAGCTTCAATCAAACTAATTCTTAACCAACAGACTGACCCATTGATTGGTAAAGAAGGATATAATTTATCTGTGACACCCACTAGTGTAACGCTTCGAGCAAATGAAGCAGCTGGATTATTTTATGGAGTACAATCTCTTATTCAATTACTTCCAGCATCCATTGAAAGCAACAAGCTAGCTACCGCTACTACATGGAAAATACCCTGCGTTGAAATCATAGACTATCCACGTTTTGGATGGAGGGGCTTAATGTTCGATGTATCTAGGCATTTTTTTACAAAGCAAGAAGTAAAAGATTTTATCGATCAAATGGCAAGATATAAATTCAATATTCTTCACTGGCATTTAACAGATGATGAAGGATGGAGAATTGAGATAAAAAGTTTACCAGCACTTACTACAAAAGGTTCAAAACGAGTTGACAAAACTGGCTATTTTGGTACTTTTTGGCCTCCTTTACCCAACGAACCACTCAACTATGGAGGATTTTACACACAAGAAGATATTAAAGAAGTGGTACAATATGCAAAGGAACACTTTGTAGAGATACTCCCTGAAATAGATGTGCCAGGTCATAGCCTAGCTGCAATTGTGGCCTATCCTGAACTATCAGGGACACAAGGAGCTGAAAACTACCGAGTAAGATCAGGAGAAAAAATAATGGACTGGCATACCAATGGTACTTTCAGTGCTTTAGTGAATAACACTTTAAACCCTTCGAGTGAAAAAGTGTATACTTTTTTAGATAAGGTTTTTACTGAAGTAGCTGCTCTATTTCCATTTGATTACATTCATGTGGGTGGAGATGAATGTGCAAAAAACTTTTGGGAGAAAAATGAGGAAGTAAACTTACTGATGAAAAAAGAAGGGTTACATTCAATGAATGAAGTGCAAGCCTATTTTGAAAAAAGAGTAGGAAAAATAATCAATTCGAAAGGAAAAAAATTAATCGGTTGGGATGAAATATTAGAAGGAGGCCTTGCCGATAATGCAGCGGTCATGAGCTGGCGAGGGGAGAAAGGAGGAATAGAAGCTGCTAAACTTAAACATGAAGTAGTGATGAGTCCTACTACATTTGCCTACCTAGATTTTATGCAGGGAGATGAAATTATTGAACCAAAAGTTTATGCAAGCCTTCGGTTAAATAAGGCCTATGAGTTTGAACCGGTTCCAGCTGGAGTAGATCCTAAATATATTAAGGGTGGACAGGCAAATATATGGACAGAGCAAATTACCAATACTCGACACCTTCAATATATGACTTGGCCTAGATCTTTTGCCATCGCAGAATCCGTTTGGTCGCCTAAAGAAAAAAAAAATTGGACTAATTTCATACAAAGAGTAGAACAACAATTTAAACGATTGGATAGTAGGGATATCAATTATGCAAGAAGTATTTATGATCCAATCATTACCTGCACCAATAATAATGGAGAACCATTAGTCAGCCTTTCAACTGAAGTAGAAGGACTAGATATCTATTATAGTTTTGATAATTCTTTTCCTGATAGATTTTATCCTAAATATAGCCAACCACTGACTCCTCCTAAAGATGCAGTCCTTTTGAGAACAATAGTGTATAGAGGAAATCAACCGATTGGCAGAATGGTCACCCTACCAATAGTAGAAATAAATAAAAGAACAGGTATTAAAAAGCCTTCACAACCTGAAGAATAAAATCAAATAAATTAGTTCATAAAAAAACTGGAAAGGCACTAAGCTTTTCCAGTTTTTTTATGAACTATAAATTACACCCAATTTTAAAAAGTATTATAACACAACCTGTTTTTCAACCATGGTCTTCCGCATATTCATTAATCCATATCTCATACGTCCCAATGCAGTATTAATACTGATATGCTTTAATGCAGCTATTTCCTTGAAGGTTAAATCTGCATAATGACGTAAGATGATTATTTCTCTTTGCTCATCAGGAAGCATATCTAGCATTTCAGTAACTTGT
>CANCRO010000062.1 GCA_947380605.1 Chitinophagaceae bacterium | reverse complement strand
ACTCCTTTACCATCATAGCCTCCTTTACCAAGTTTATGAACGGCGGGTAAAAGATGTTCGTGCTGGGGAAGTTCCTCTTTAGTTTGAGTGATAACAAAATCGCTGGTAGGAATTTCAGCGTCTTTGTAAAATTGCTTTTGTAATATTTTATCTTTTATAATCCTTAAGGCGGATGGATTGGGATAAATTTTTACCCCCTCTTCTTGCAACTTTTCAAGTGCTTCTTCATTAACACTTTCAATTTCAATCGTGAGCAGGTCTAATCCTTTGCCAAAATTATAAACATCATCGAAATTTGTAATATCACCTTTTGTAAAATGGTGACAAAGGTGAGCTGATGGACAGTTAGCATCATTTTCCATCACAAAAGTTTCTACTGGATAGTTGGCTGCCGCTTGTAATAGCATTCTTCCAAGTTGACCTCCACCCAATATTCCTGCCTTGGGTTGCCCCTGTGAACCACTCCTGGTGAGGGGAGAGGAGCTGTTAATATTGGATTGATTTGGGTTGGCAAGCATTTCCAAAACTTTGAATGGGGGATTTAGAAACTATTGAATTGCGAATTTAACTTAAGCTATTGGAAATTCCCCCTATTGAGCCCTTTTTCTTTTGGTAAGCGGATAGATTTTAATCTAAATAATTACCAATGAATTTTTTATAGGAAGGGATTTATCTATACATCTTTTGATCATTTTGCACTTGTGATTATATTTATTTTAATTGTATATAATGGGAGTTTTAAAAATCCCTTTAACATCTCCTCTTTCAATAAAAATGCTATTTTTACGTTGTAGCGTATTTAATTCCAATAGCAATCAATATGAATATCCTTCGATGGCTTTTTTCTCTGTCTTGTTTTTTATTAAGTGGATCAAGCACTATGCTATTTGCTCAAACTAGTTTCATTAATTACTCGAAGTTTTTAGGAAAGCAAGTTGATTTAGTTTCAAAAACAGAAGACACCCTGAAAAAACAATTTGAAGAAAAGAAACTTCAGTGGCCTCCCGAACAATTATACCTGCGAAGTTTTAAATATGATCGACAACTTGAAGTGTGGGTGAAGGAAGAAAAAAAATCAACTTTTAAACTATTCAAAACATACAAAATTTGTATGCAAAGCGGTACAATGGGACCTAAGCGAATGGAAGGAGATTACCAAGTGCCAGAAGGTTTTTATTATATTAATGAATTTAACCCCAGTAGTAATTACCATTTAGCATTGGGGCTAAACTATCCCAATGCCTCCGATAAATTATTGAGTGATTCTTATCGCCCAGGAAATAGTATTTATATTCATGGAAGTTGTGTTTCTACAGGTTGTATTCCTATTAGCGATTTCCCTATCGAAGAATTATATATTCTTGCTGCACAGGTAAAAGAAATTGGACAGGATTTTATTCCTGTACATGTATTTCCGATAAAGTACAATGTTAAAAAGTCTGCTGAATATTTAGCCTTAGCTACTAAGGATAATAAACCCTTGCAGCATTTTGCAGGTACCTTACAATCCGCTTTTGAATATTTTGAAGCAAAGAAACAATTGCCGGTGATTCTTATTAATAAGCAAGGACAATATATTGTCAATTAGCCGATACCGTAACTTATTTCGTTTTGAGCAAAATCTGAATGGTTTCCTTTGTCTTTTGACTTAATAATTGAATTCTACCCTCTGTTAATTCTTTGATTACTTTTTCATTGTAATGTCGGATAGTCAGTAGCGTACAATTTTTTTCAATTTGCACATCAAAGAATTCACTTGCGGCCAGCGCTAGCTTTTCAATTTTTTCAGGACGATCATCCATGCTACAAAGTAAGCTGATCGCTCCATTTTGCGATAGGCTAGGCCGAATTTTATTTTCTAAAAGTAAGTCATGCAGTTTGGCTACCAAGCTGTCTTCAACAAATGAAAAATCCCTTGAACTCACCTGCATCAGTACTTGCTTTTCTTTAATCACAATGATTGGAGGTAAATTAAGTGTGGGCTGATTGCTAATAATAGTACCAGGTAGATCAGGGTTTAAAAAACATTTTACTAACAGCGGTATGCCTTTGTTTTGAAGTGGCTTAATCGTTTTGGGATGAATTACCTGTGCTCCATAATAAGCCATCTCAATTACCTCTAGATAACTTAGTTGATCAATTATTTGTGCAGCCGGAAATAATTTCGGATCAGCATTCATTACTCCGTCTACATCTTTCCAAATGGTTTGACTTTCTACATCCAACATATTGGAAAAAATTGCTGCGCTATAATCACTACCTTCTCTACCAAAGGTGGTACTTTCATTTTCATCTGTAGCACCTATAAATCCTTGAGTGATGACAATGTCAGTGTTATTAAATAAAGGCTTTATTATTTCATTAACCTTTTGTTGACTGAAGGTCCAGTCAATATTGGCTTCCCTGAAGTTATCATCTGTTCTAAAAATATCCCTAACGTCTATCCATTCATTCTTACAATCGACCGTGTTTAAGTACTCACTGATACAGACAGTACTTAGTAATTCGCCGCAGCAAACGATTTGATCGTAGTAATAATCATAGTCCCTGACTGGTTTATCATGAAGTAGCCATTCTATTTCTGTAAAAATATTTGAGAGTTCAGCTATCGCCTGATTATTTAATTGTTGAAATAGGTCAAGGTGTAGTTGTTTTACTTGATAAAATAAAGAAAGTGCGGCTTCTTTATTACCAGCATAAAAGGCACTAGCTACTTTTTCAAGATCATTGGTAACCTTTCCCATAGCCGAAAATATAATCAACAATTTTTCGCCTTTATATTGTTGAATGATTTTAGCAACATTTTGAATTCTTTCGATGCTGCTGATACTTGCCCCTCCAAATTTAAAAACCTTCATTTATGATCATTATTTAACGGGTCCTGAATAAAAAAACACTCAACTCATCCCACATTGCAAATCTAAATTGTAAAATTGGCAATCTGAAATTAACCTGGTTGTTTAATAGTCGATTTTATAAACGATCTGTAAATTCCTAGGTAATTAAATTTTCTGCATCTTAGTCTTTGAAATTTCTGGAAATAAAAATTGTATGAACTCCATTTTTGGAATTATCGAGACAAATTTAAAATCAATAGGGCTTAACTGAATTTATTTAAGGGTTAAATACATTTGAATTGTTGCTTCTTTCATTACTTTTACAATATAAACAGGTGAATAGTATCATTTTGTATCTAGTTGAATAGCTGCAAAATTTATATGGGATTAAAACCTTTTTAGCGTTTGGGTTATGAATGATATCATTATTTCGGTAAAGAATTTGAGAAAAAATTACGGAGCTTTTGAAGCCGTAAAAGATATATCATTTGATGTGTTGGAAGGGGAGATATTTGGATTATTAGGGCCTAATGGTGCTGGTAAATCTACTACCCTTGAAATTATGGAGACGCTGCGCTCAAAAACAAGTGGAGAAGTGATGGTGGCTGGAATGAATCTTGATCTGGAACCTAATCATATCAAAAAAATAATCGGCGTTCAATTGCAGACATCTGGATTTTATCCTGGATTGAATTTATTGGAATTAATAGAATTGTTTTCTGGATTATATAATCAAGAAGTAGATGCAATGGAACTACTTCAATTGGTAAATCTTACTGAAAAAGCAAAGAGTAAATACAAGCAATTGAGCGGTGGACAAAAGCAAAGGTTTTCAATTGCCACTACCCTCATCAATCAACCTAAAATTGTGTTTTTAGATGAGCCTACAACTGGGCTTGATCCTCAAGCTCGTAGAAATTTGTGGGATTTAATAAAATCTATCAGGGAAAAAGGAACCACTGTAATTATTACCACTCATTATATGGATGAAGCAGAGCAGTTGTGTGATCGTATTGCCATTATGGACGAGGGGAAAATTATAGCATTGGCTTCACCAGATAAAATGATTGATGATTTGGTGACATCAGGTTTTGAAAAGCCTAAACCTATAAAGTCCGCTAATTTAGAGGATGTTTTTATCAGCCTTACTGGTAAAGAAATGAGAGCAGAATAATTTTTTTTATATTTAATAAACAATCAAACCACAGAAATGAAGCAATTTTTTTTATCATTAAGCGTATCCATGATGGTATGCCTTACCGTTCAAGCACAGACAAAACCAAAGTTAAAAGTTGTTAATCCAGCGGCTCAACAAATTTCAAAACCGATTGCAAAACCACAGTTGAGCATTTTGAAAAATTTAGAAGACTCTTTCAGTTATGCCTTGGGATTAAATATTGCCAATAATTTGATTCAGCAGGGTATTGATAAAATTAGTAATGCAGCTATGCAAAGGGCAATGGATGATGTGTTTAATAAAAAACCCTACTTGATGAATGAGCAGCAATCAAATACTTGTATTCAAGAAAAAATTCAGGGTAGTATGGCTAAGAAAAATGAGTTAGTAAAATCTCAGGGAAATGCGTTTTTAGCTACCAATAAAAAGAAGCCAGGCGTTATTAGTCTGCCTAATGGATTACAATACGAAGTATTAAAGAAGGGCGATGCAAATTCTCCAAAGCCAGCTTTACAGGATACAGTAGTAGCGCATTATGCAGGGACTTTAATCAATGGTAAAAAATTTGACAACTCATATGATAGAGGTGAGCCGCTTACAATTCCTGTTGCGGGAGTAATTAAGGGATGGACAGAAATATTGCAACTAATGCACATTGGAGACAAATTTAAAGTGTACATACCAAGTGAACTTGGATATGGTGAAAGAGGAGCAGGTGCAGATATACCTGGAGGAGCGGTATTGATTTTTGAAATGGAGCTATTGGCCATTAAACCAGCGATTACAAAGTAGTTTTATAATCTAAATTATATTTATGGAAGACCTTAGTTATCCTATCGGTAGATACGTTCCACAACCCTACTCAGATGACCAGCTGAAGGAAAGGTTAATGTCAATTATGTTTTTGCCAAAGGAACTTGAAAATGCTATTCAAAATTTAGATGAGTACCAAATTGAAACACCCTATCGGCCCGATGGGTGGACAGTGAAGCAATTGATCAATCATATTGCAGATAGTCATATGAATGCATTCATTCGTTTTAAACTTGGACTTACGGAAGATAATCCAACGATCAAACCCTATAATCAAGATGCCTGGGTGAATTTGAATGATACTAAAATTGTTCCGATAAATGTTTCAATTACTTTGGTGCATGCTTTACATGCTAGATGGGCTGCCTTGTTAAATGGTATATCATCGGCTGATTTAGAAAGAACAGTCTTTCACCCTGAACAAAAAAAGGAGATTACCCTTTGGCATATGCTAGGTCTCTATGCGTGGCATGGCAAACATCACGTGAAACATATTACCGCGCTTAGAGAAAGGATGAAATGGTAATCCTGATTACTTGAAAACAGGGAGGGGATAATTCTTCATCCATGTTTTCAAGTATGATTAAAATTATTAGCATGAATTGGAAAAAATTGTCTTCTGAATACCTCTCCAAGCATCCTTATTTTACTGCCAGAAAAGATGTCTGTCAAACTCCTGGAGGAAAAATGGTAGATTCCTATTATGTGGTGGAGTTACCTTCAACAGTTTGTGCATTGGCGATTACCGAAGAGGGCAATGTTTTGATGGAAAGGCAATATCGTCATCCGATAGAAGAGACTATTATTGAATTGCCAGGTGGATTTACTGATCCCAATGAAGAACCCTTGGTTGCTATTGAGCGCGAATTGTTAGAGGAAACAGGATATGAATTCTCTTCTATTGATTACCTAGGAAAAGTTTCTGCTAATCCAGGGGTATTATCTGGCTATACTTATTTGTACTTAGCTAGAGGGGGTAAAAAAGTAGCTTCACAAAGTTTGGATGCGAACGAAGAAATAGAACTGCTGCAGATTCCATTAGAAGCGGTAAGGTCAATGCTTGAAAAAAATGAGATTGTACAGGCATTGCATGTAAGTTGCCTCTTATATGCTTTTAAAAAGCTGGATAATGAAAAAAACAGGGTTGTATAATAATTTCAGAAAAAGAGCAGAGAAGAAATTAATTATTAATATTTCTCGATTACTTTTTAGTTTGTAAAAATGCGATCAATTTATCCATTGCTTTTTTTCTGTGACTGCAGGCATTTTTTTCATCTGGATTCATTTCAGCAAAACTAAGTTTCGATCCGGAAGGTGAAAATATTGGATCATAACCAAAACCTTTTTCTCCTCGTTCTTCTGTAAGAATTTCTCCTTCGCAAATTCCTTCAAATTGAAATTCTTCCCCATCTAATATCAGTGAGATAACGGTTCTAAATTGAGCTTGCCGCTGAGTGGTATCAGCCATCAGTTGCAATACCTTTTCAATATTAGCCTTAAAGGAACGGTCTTCTCCTGCAAAGCGTGCACTTTTTACTCCTGGTGCACCGTTTAAAAAAGATATCTCTAAACCAGTATCCTCGCTGAAGCAATTTTTTCTAGTAAGTTCGTGGATGGTAGAAGACTTTTCTGAAGCATTGGCTTCTAGGCTGTCATGCGGTTCGGGAATATCGATATCAATCCCCGCTTCCTTTAAAGTGATGAGGGTAAATTGATTTCCTAAAACTTGCCTTACTTCATCCACTTTATGCTGATTATTAGTAGCAAAAATGAGCGTATTCATAGATTAGATATTGAAAATTTGTTGAAGGCAGATCCATAACTTAGTCTTTTCTGCTTTGTTGTCATGAAAATTTGATAAGGCTGGCGCAGCTAAATAAACCTGATTATTAAATTTTTGAATTTGATAGGTTGGAAAGTTAACCGGCAATTCAATTTGATCAGGTTGCAGTCCGAATAAAAATACTTTTTCAGATTTTAATTCGTCCGTGATGCGTTGATAATTAACCGATGGATTTTTTTTAATATTCAAAATAGCTACATCTTCCATAGTTAAATTACAAGCAGCTAGAATTCCTAATAAAAAATTTAATTGATTGTCTGGAAGATATAAAGTTTCCTCACTTTCCACTAAAATCAGCACTTTTTTTTGGTTATTTCCCAGGGTTAAAAACGGCTTTTCCGTTGACTTGGAATCTACAGTGGGATTGTTTTTGGCCTCAATGAGTGTATGGGTGAAAAGTTGCTGTAAAACAAGTGGAGGAAGATTAATATTGTCTAAACTCATAAAACGGCATTTTACTCTGTATTTTATTTTGTTTCTTTGTAGTAAAATTAAGGATTATGGAATCAGCAGCAGGATTTAATATTACTAAAGTTGAAAAAAGCAAATTAGCCGGCATCAGTCTAGAAAATGTGCCTTTTGGAAAATATTTTACTGACCATATGTTGGAAGTGGATTATGATAATGGTCAATGGCAAACGCCAAGTATTGTACCTTATCATTCCTTACAATTATCTCCGTCATTAGCTGCTATACATTATGGTCAATCTATTTTTGAGGGAATAAAAGCTTATAAAGATCAGGAGGGAAATCCACAAGTATTTAGACCTAAAGATAATTTTAGACGTTTCAATATTTCTGCTGAAAGAATGCAAATGCCTGCAGTTCCAGAAAGTATTTTTATTGAAGGAATGCGAAAGCTTATTGATATAGAGCGTAACTGGATACCGGAGGCTGCTGACCATGCATTGTATATCCGTCCTTTTATGTTTGCAACTGAAGAAGCTATTGGAGTAAAGCCAAGCGATAAATATAAATTCCTGATCATACTAAGTCCTACTGGACCTTATTATGCTGCTCCTATGAGAATTATGGTTGAAGAAAAATATGTTAGAGCGGTAGAAGGTGGATTTGGTTTTGCAAAAGCAGCTGGTAATTACGCAGGTGCCCTTAAAGCGTCTACTGAAGCCAACGATAAAGGATTTGATCAAGTGTTATGGATGGATGCTCTAGAACATAAATATGTTCAGGAGTGCGGAACAATGAATGTGTTTTTTATTATCAATAATATTGCAATAACACCTGGACTAGCGTCGGGAACAATATTAGAGGGTGTAACAAGGGATAGTACGATTGTATTGTTAAAAGAAATGGGGTATAAGGTAGAGGAGCGTTCATTGAGTATTGATGAAATTATGGAAGCGTATAAAAAGGGTGTTTTAAATGAAATATTTGGAACCGGCACTGCGGCAACGATTTCATTAATCAAAGAATTGAAGTACAGAGATTTTGATATGACATTTGAGGTAGATAAATGGACGATCGCTCCTGAAGTAAAGAGGAGGATGGATGCTATTAAATATGGTCTGGAGCCAGACACCCATAGTTGGCTATTCAAAATTTAAAATATAAAAAGCAGATCAGTTGATCTGATTTTTATATTTTAAGCCCTTTAAAGTAACTTACTTTACCGCCGAGTTCTATTTAATTTTTCTTTAGTTACTTGACTATTAATGATAAAGCACCTAATCGATAAAATGAAATCAATAATTTAGGTTTGAAATTCCTTTCGGAATTGAGTGCTTTTACTTTTTTGCCTTGATGCAAAAAAGTAACAAAAAAAATCAAGCCTGCTAATAAAAAGGCTGAAATTTGAAATATCAGCCTAAAATCAAGGAACTCGCCGGTAGAGTAAGTTGCTTTAATGGGTTTGCAGGCTCAAACAGCCTTGATTTTTTAACGGCTGATAATTCAAATTTCTAGCACTTTTTTTTAGAGGGCGTTAAAAAGCTATAATTTCAAATTAAATCCCCTTTTTTATTCATAATTGGCTAGTTCGAAAAGTTTTTGCTTGAGAAAATCGCTGAAAATTCAAGATCTAAATCTTGGGGAAAGGCTTTTTTTATTCTTTTAAAAGTTTTAATTCAAAGGGTTAGAAGAATAAAAAGGCTGAAATTTTAGGTTTAAAAGGCCCTTTTTAAGTGTATTTTAAGGCAATAATGGGCCTATCAAAAAAAACTAATTATTAATTTTCGTTTTTTAAATGAGAATTCCTACCTTTGCCGTCCAAAAAATAAAGGGTTAAAAATGCCTACAATACAACAGTTAGTAAGAAAAGGAAGAGAAATAATTAGAGCTAAAAGCAAATCAAGAGCTTTAGATGCTTGTCCACAGCGCCGTGGTGTATGTACAAGAGTATATACCACTACGCCTAAAAAGCCCAACTCAGCGTTGCGTAAAGTGGCCAAAGTTCGTTTGACCAATAAAATTGAGGTAATTGCCTATATTCCAGGTGAAGGACACAATTTACAGGAGCACTCGATCGTATTGATTCGTGGCGGAAGGGTAAAAGATTTACCAGGTGTACGTTATCATATCGTACGGGGTAGTTTGGATACTGCTGGCGTAAAAGATCGTAAACAAAGTCGTAGTAAATACGGAACAAAAAAAGTAAAGGCAAAAAAATAATTTAATAAATTAGGTTTCACGTTTATCGTAGATCGATAAAAAATAAATAACAATGCGTAAGACACAACCAAAAAAAATACCGTTAGCACCAGATCCTAAGTTTAACGACAAATTAGTTACTCGTTTTGTAAACAATTTAATGTGGGCTGGAAAGAAGAGTGGTGCTTATATTATTTTCTATGATGCTTTAGACAAGGTAGCTAAGATAACTGGAGAAAATGGTTATGAAGTGTGGAAGAAAGCATTGGGTAATATTACTCCAGGAGTTGAAGTTCGCAGTCGTCGTATTGGTGGTGCTACTTTTCAAATACCTGCTGAAGTACGTACCGACAGAAAAATTTCTTTAAGCATCAAATGGATGGTAAAATACAGCCGTGATAGAAATGGTCGTAGCATGTCAGATAAATTAGCGAATGAAATCGTAGCGGCAAGTAAAGGTGAAGGTGCTGCTTTCAAAAAGAAAGAAGATACTCATCGTATGGCTGAGGCTAACAAAGCATTTGCGCATTTCAGAATCTAATTCATTTTTTTAATAGTTTATAGAGAGCCTTCCGCAAAACGGAAGGCTTTTTTTATGCCTTAAATAGCATAAAGAGGGCTTTGTTGGAATAAGGTATTTTTTCTATTTATTCTACCAACCACATTCTGTAATTAAGTAAGTAATTTAGCAGCGGTAGTAACGATCAATCATTTTTTTTCTTACCTACCACTTCAATCAAAAGAGTCTACTTGAAAAAGAAAATATCTATATACACGGCATCTGCAATCGTGGTGGCAAATATGATAGGCACGGGCGTTTTCACTAGTGTAGGCTTTCAATTATCCGCCGTTCAAAATACTTGGAGTATTTTATTGCTTTGGCTATTAGGAGGATTACTTTCTTTATTTGGAGCATTTGCTTATGCTGAATTAGGAACCCATTTCAAAGAATCAGGGGGCGATTATATTTATTTATCAAGAGTCTTCCATCCATTGATTGGTTATTTATCTGCTTGGGCAGGTATGACGGTTGGTTTTTCTGCACCGGTTGCTTTGGCTGCAATGGCTTTTACAAAATACCTTTCTCCCTTTGGATTACAAGGGAACCTTTATCTAGCCATCGGCATTATTTTGCTCATCGGATTACTGCATAGTTTTACCATTCGACATAGCAGTAAACTTCAAAATATTTCTACCCTTATAAAAATTATCTTCATTGTTGTATTAGTAATTGTTGGATTCTTGATTCAAGGAAATGTAAACACTGCATTGAACTGGACTGATAGTTGGAAACACGATATGGTGCAACCCGGCTTTGCTGTTTCGATGGTTTATGTTTCATTTGCTTATGTAGGCTGGAATGCTGCTGCCTATGTGGTGGATGAAATAGAAGATCCTTCTAAAAATCTCCCTAGAGCTTTAATAGGAAGCACCTTGTTTGTCGCGATCGTTTATGTTTTATTTCAACTGGTTTTATTAAAAAACGCTTCTGTAATCCAACTTCAGGGAAAGGAAGAAGTGACCTTTATTGCTTTTGATAATTTACTAGGTTCTGCTGGAGGAAAATGGGTAAGTATTTTTATAGCGATTCAATTAGTAGCTACTATCAGCTCTTATTTATGGGTTGGTCCGAGAGTTACTTTAGCAATGGCAAAAGAAAATAAATTATGGAAACCATTGGCTAAAAAAAACAAAGAGGGTATTCCTGTGGCAGCTATTTGGGCGCATGTAATTATTTCAATTCTTTTGACATTAACGGGTTCTTTTGAGAAAATATTATTATACGCAGGTTTTGTACTTCAATTGATGGGTTCTCTTACCGTGGCAACTAGTTTGTTTCTTCCCAAAAGTAATACGGCTACTTTTAAAAGTCCATTTAAACCCATACTACAAATTTTATTTTTATTATTTAATGCATGGGTACTAGTATTCACGCTGATTGACAGGCCAAAGGAAAGTCTAATAGGGCTAGCAGTATTAGGTGTAGGAGGAATTATTTATTATTTTGATCGGCCAACTATTTCCAATGATGAAGGAAGAATTTAGGTAGAGATTTAAAAAAACTAAGACTGTATAAATGATGTAAAGCGATTAGATAAATGACATAAAAAAACCGGTAATTTTTATTACCGGTTTTTTAAATTAGAGCTCTTTTATTTTTATGTTTCGATAACAAACCATGTTGCTATGGTCTTGCAAAGCAATCTTTCCTTTTTTGAAAGTTCCAAAGCCTGGCATGCTTTTGAATTTGCTATTAGCTACCATTGTTTTCCAATTATCATCCCAAAGTTGTGTGGTAACTACATTGGTTCCATTCAAGAAAAATTGAAGTTTACCATTCTTAGAAATAATTTCAACTTCATTCCATTCACCAACTGGCTTAACCGATTCTTTAGAGCAAGAAATTAAATCGTACAAATCACCTGCTCTATGTCTTATTAATTTTCCGTCGGGGTGGCCGTCATTATCTAATACTTGCATTTCCATTCCTGTATTGTAAGATTCTTTATATTTTGTAGGATCTTCTACAACATATAAAATAATACCACTATTACCGTTTTTAGCAATTTTCCATTCAAGTTTCAAATCGAAATCACCGTATTCTTTATCAGTAACCAAATCGCCACCACCTGGTTGCGTTCTCTGTTTCTTGTCTGTTAAACAGATAGCACCATCTACTACATTCCAAATTCCATCTGCTTTATCTTTTCCATAACTGTGCCAGCCTGTTGTAGTTTTTCCATCAAAAAGAGAAACCCAACCATTGGATGACTTTTCGCCATTAGAAATATTAGTAGAATTTGAATTGATGTTTACACTGATGCAACTTGCCAAAATGCAAATGCTAGTTGATAATAGCAAGATTTTATTTTTCATATTTATTTAGTTTCTTCTTTAAGTAATAAAATGTACTTCACCATTGCAATAGCATCTTCTTTTGAAAGTTTTGGATGAGGAATCATTGGTATTTGTCCCCAAACCCCTTGTCCACCAGCAATTACTTTTGCCGCTAGCTTTTCTTGGTTTTCTTGATTATTTTCATATTTAGCAGCAACTAGTCCATAAGCAGGACCAATGGAAGTTTCTCTTAATTTATGACAAGTAAAACAATCCGACTTAGCGACAAGATTAAGTCCTTTTTCATAATCTGGATTGTCCATTACAGAAGTTACAGGCTTTGCAGCTTCTTTAGTTTCTGTTTTAGCGTTTGAATTGCTACCACAAGCAAATCCAAAAAATGACAACGATAATACAATGCAATATTTTTTCATGATATAAATTTTGTCAAATGTATTCAAATTTTATTTTTTATTGAATAAAAATTTAAACAATAATCCGTTAAATTGTCAATGTATTGTAGGTGCATGATTTAGAGCTTTTGAAAAACGGTTTTAATTTTTCAATTCTTTTTAAAAAAATAGCATGATGGAGATTTTTGAATAAATCGGATTGAATTAAGTTGTAGAGGGCACTAATTTTGTAAAACATTTTGAGCACGGCAAATCAATCCCTTTCACATTATTTTTAATTATATATTTGTAATCTATTTTGTCATTCGGTTTTTAAAAATCACTCATGTCTGGAATTTTAGAGCTTGTAGGAAATACTCCCCTGGTTAAATTGAAAAATATACCAGTTAATAAAGCAGTTACAATTTATGGCAAATTAGAGGGAAACAATCCTGGTGGGAGTGTCAAGGATAGAGCAGCCTATGGAATGATAAAGGGGGCTATTGACAGAGGGGAAATAAAGGAAGGCGTAAAATTAATAGAAGCTACCAGTGGAAATACGGGCATTGCGCTTGCGATGATTGCCAGTTTATTTAAAGTTCCTATCGAGTTAGTGATGCCTGAAGATGCTACTCGTGAAAGAGTATTGACAATGGAGGCTTTTGGAGCTAAGGTTACACTCACTCCTAAAGCTGAGTCGATGGAAGGAGCGATCGATTATGCGAATGCACAATTGTCAAAGGGTGGCTATCTGATGTTGAATCAGTTTAGCAATGCTGACAATCCGGGAATGCATTACCAAACTACTGGTCCTGAGATATGGAAGGACACCAAGGAGCAGATTACTCATTTTGTTTCTTCGATGGGTACTACAGGAACCATAATGGGAGTTTCTAAATATTTAAAAGAACAAAATCCAGCAATACAAATTGTAGGTTGTCAGCCTACCGACGGATCCAAGATTCCCGGCATTCGCAAATGGCCAGCAGCTTATATGCCTTCTATATTTGATGCCAAAAGGGTAGACCGTGTGATTGAAATTGATGAGAAGGAAGCTCGAATAATGGCTAAAAGGTTGGCAAGAGAGGAAGCTATTTTCAGCGGAATGAGTAGTGGTGGATCGGTTCATGCAGCGATCGAACTATCCAAAGAATTGAGTTCGGGGGTAATTGTTTGTATTATTTGTGATCGAGGGGATCGTTATCTTTCCTCCGACCTATTTGACTAAATGTTCCACGGGCGGTTGCAATTTGTACTATTTACCATCGGTTATTTTACATATTTCTCGTCTGTTTCTTATTTCAAAAAAACCCCTTACCTTTGCGGCGCTAAAAAGTTGGGCATGATAGTAGGTCTTGCGTGGTAGCCTCAATTTATTTAGCATACTATGAGAGTAAAATAAATCATATCAAATCAACCCATCACTTACGGGTTTTACATTCACCTTCATTTTTGAAGGTAATCAATTCAATGTAGCATAGAAGAATGGGATGGGAACAGGATACAGCTTTGAAGCTGAGTAGGATGAATAAAAAACACAATTAACAACTAATCAATAAACAAACAATTCAATGGCAGATTTACGTTATCAGCGAAATTTTGGTATTGCGGCTCATATTGATGCCGGCAAAACTACCACCACCGAGCGTATATTATATTATACAGGGGTGAATCATAAAATAGGTGAGGTGCATGATGGCGCCGCTACAATGGACTGGATGGCCCAGGAACAAGAAAGAGGTATCACTATTACTAGTGCTGCTACTACTTGCTTTTGGAATTTCCCAATGGTAAATGGTAAGAAAACTCCAGATACTCATCAGTACAAATTCAATATCATTGATACTCCTGGTCACGTGGATTTTACCGTTGAGGTAGAGCGTTCCCTTCGTGTATTAGATGGTTTATTGGCTTTGTTTTGTGCAGTTTCTGGTGTGGAGCCTCAGTCTGAAACCGTTTGGCGTCAAGCAAATCGTTATAAAGTTCCACGTATTGGATTTGTAAATAAAATGGATCGTGCGGGTGCCGATTTCTTAAATGTGGTAAAACAGATTAAAGAAATGTTAGGAGCTAAAGCTGTTCCCTTACAGTTACCAATTGGTGCGGAAGATAATTTCAAAGGCGTGGTAGATTTGATTACCATGAAGGGAATGGTTTGGGATGAAGCAGGTCAAGGAATGACATTTAATGAAGTGCCTATTCCTGAGGATATGGTGGAAGAGGTGAATGAGTGGAGACAGCATTTAATTGAAGCGGTTGCTGATTATGATGATAAGCTTTTGGAGAAATTTTTTGAAGATCCTAATACGATTACTGAAAATGAAATTCATGAAGCAATTCGTAAAGCAACGATTGATATCAGCATTATCCCAATGATGTGTGGTTCTTCTTTCAAAAACAAAGGAGTTCAAACAGCTTTGGATGCTATTGTTCGTTACTTACCTGGTCCAATGGATATTGAAGCGGTAAAAGGAACTAATCCAGATACTGGAGAAGAAATTTTCCGTCATTGTGATGTAAAAGAACCATTTAGTGCCTTGGCATTTAAGATTATGACTGATCCATTTGTTGGACGTTTAGCGTTCTTCAGAGCCTATAGTGGTCGTTTAGATTCCGGTTCATATGTTCTAAATACCCGTACCGGTAAAAATGAGCGTATTAGTCGTATCATGCAAATGCACGCCAACAAGCAAAATCCAGTTGATTTTATCGAAGCGGGTGATATTGGTGCTGCAGTAGGATTTAAGGATATTAAAACGGGAGATACCTTATGTAATGAGGATAAACCAATTGTATTGGAAGCGATGACTTTCCCTGAACCAGTAATCTCGGTAGCAGTTGAGCCAAAAACTCAGGCTGACGTTGATAAAATGGGTATGGCAATTGCTAAATTGGTAGAAGAAGATCCAACCTTGCGTGTAAAAACAGATGAAGAGACTGGCCAAACCATCTTGAGTGGAATGGGTGAGTTGCATTTGGAGATCATTGTTGATCGTATGCGTAGAGAGTTTAAAGTTGAAATTAACCAAGGAGCGCCTCAGGTTGCTTATAAAGAAGCTTTCCAAAATACTGTTGAACATAGAGAAACACTTAAAAAGCAAACCGGTGGTCGTGGTAAATTTGCCGATATCGTATTTGAAATTGGACCTGCTGATGAAGAATTTTTGAAAGAAGGTAAATCTAATTTCCAATTTGTGAATGGCTTATTTGGAGGTAGTATTCCAAAAGAATTTGTACCAGCTATTCAAAAAGGTTTTGAAACGGCAATGACTACAGGGGTATTGGCAAGCTATCCAATGGAAAGCATGAAAGTACGTGTATTTGATGGTAGTTTCCACCAAGTGGATAGTGATGCGATGAGTTTTGAATTGTGTGCTAAACAAGGCTATCGTGAGGCAGGTCGTAAGGCTAAGCCAGTATTACTTGAACCAATTATGAAAGTAGAAGTATTGACTCCTGATCAATATATGGGCGATGTAACGGGTGATTTGAACCGTCGTCGCGGTATGTTAGAAGGTATGGATAGTAAACATGGCGTTCAAGTAATTAAGGCAAAAGTGCCATTGAGCGAAATGTTTGGCTATGTAACGCAATTGCGTTCATTGTCTTCAGGTCGTGCTACCTCTACCATGGAATTTAGTCATTACAATCCTGCACCTAATAATATTGCAGAAGAGGTAATAGCTAAACAAAAAGGAAAACAGAAAGTAGAAGATTAATATTGGTCTTTATGCACTTGATTGGGCATAAAGAGCAATTTTCAATTTATAATTCAACCCCGTAC
>CANCRO010000061.1 GCA_947380605.1 Chitinophagaceae bacterium | reverse complement strand
TCCGCCGCGGCGGATTGATTTTTTAACGGCTGATAGTTAAA
The DNA here is from genome assembly GCA_947380605.1 of Chitinophagaceae bacterium. Classification (GTDB taxonomy): domain Bacteria; phylum Bacteroidota; class Bacteroidia; order Chitinophagales; family Chitinophagaceae; genus Ferruginibacter. The sequence goes on along the minus strand of CANCRO010000061.1, from coordinate 16,505 downwards.
ATTTCTAGCACTTTTTATTCGAGGGCGTCAAATAGCTGATCAATCGATTGACCTTCTTTTAATACAAAATTTAAACACTGCGTTACTTTAAAGGGAGTGCCTCCGCCGGGGCAGATTGATTTTTTAACGGCGCTACTGAATGGGGTTTACTAGACTTCAATGGTTAACTAAACAACATTCAATTATAGTCATAAAAAAAGCGCCAACTAGTTGACGCTTTTTTTATGCTGGAGGAAGAAATTAAATTCCCCAAGTTTTTATAATGTCTAAATTTTTCTTAGCACATTCTAGTTCAGTTAGCCCTTGATAAGACTCTTGTTCGATAATGAAATGTTGTGAGCCGCCTATTTTTTTAGCTAATAAAGCAACCGCTTTTGGATCTATGATTCCAGTTCCCAGTAGCGTGCTTTCGTACACATCTTTCGACTCAACAGTTCCGGTTTTAATTTCATCTTTAACATGTAGGGATTGAAAACGACCAGGATACTTTTTAATCCATTCAGCTGCCCTTCCGCCACCACCATACATATTGCCAATGTCCAATTGATGAACTACTAATTTTGGATCAGTGTGTTGAAGGATGATATCATAAACTGTAGTGTCATTTATTTTTGTTCTAAACTCAAACTCATGGTTGTGATAGCCAAATTTCATTCCATTGGCTTTACACAATTCGCCTGATTTGTTAAACATATCTAGCAGTGTCATTAATCCATCATAAGTACTTCTAAGTTTTTGATCCATCGAAGGACTAATGACAAAAGTTTGTCCTAGGGTTGCTGCATCTTCAACTGTAAGCTTCCATTCATCAGTAAATTTTTTGGTAGAAGTATTCCAATGGTTTGGAGACATTACCGTATGACCACTAGTCATTTTTAATCCTAGACCATCTAGTACTTTTCTAAATTCCACTGCAGACCAGCCGTAAAATTTACGGTTTACATAATTAGCATGTTCAACATATTGATAACCCATTTTTGACAATGCAGTCAAAGTCTCTAATGGATTTTTACTCATGTCGTCGCGTACGGAGTATAATTGAATACCAATCAATCGCTTGGTATCTGCCAAAGAATTTGGATAAGACCATAAAGCGCTTGGACTTAAACTAGCGCCCACTATCGCAAGGGAAGCGGATTGAATAAATTTTCTTCTTGAATTTTGCATAGCAATGAATCGTTTTATAAGCGAACTGAAAATTGTTTAGTAAATAGAATGAGTTGAATTCAAAATAATTATTTTCTGCTGCTTAGTTTGGACAACAGCCGAAGGATTTCTAGGTATAACCAAACGATGGTAACCATTAATCCAAAAGCGCCATACCATTCCATATATTTAGGAGCACCTGCCTCAGCACCTCTTTCCATCATATCAAAATCTAAGATAAGATTCAAAGCTGCAATAGCCACTACTACTAAAGAAAAACCAATTCCCATTAGTGATCCTTCATGTAAAAAAGCCATTTCTACTCCAAACATTCTTACTACCATCGCAATTAAATAAAACACGGCAATACCAGCGGTAGCAGTGAAAACAATTGCCTTAAATTTTTCAGTAGCCTGAATAATTTTAAAGCTGTATAAAAAATACATAGAGATAGCCGTTCCAAAAGTTAGTCCAACTGCATTCATAATAATGTTAGGCATTTTTGTTGCAAAAGCATCATTATAATAAGCAGAAATAGCACCAATAAATAGACCTTCTAATAAAGCATATAATGGCGCAAGATAGGGTGACCATTCTTTTTTAAACATTATCACGAGTGCAATAACAAGGCCACCAATAGCGCCGCCCCAAATAAGGGGTTGTACATCACCACCTCCTGCATATTCTTTCCAAGAATAATAGGCAGTGCCCATTAACATTAAAAACATGAAGCCAAATTTGTTTAGGGTACCCCTTACCGTCATTGAATTATTTTGATCAATGTAGAGGGTGTTCTTAAATGCTTTTTCTGAAAGCGTGGGGTTGCCAGATTTAAATAATTCCATAGTTAACTTTTTAGAGCTTAAAATTAAAACATTTTCACAAAGTACCTCCAAATAAAATTGATTTACGTTGTTAAAATTTAACCAACTTGTTTTAATAAAATCTACGTAAATTGAAAACAATAGGACCGAAGCAGTAGGATTCAAATGGGAGGGAGCTTTTTAATTGTTTTAGCTAATAATAAGCCCCCGTTTAGGTATTGATAGATGCATTTAACCCTAAAAAAAGAATTAATCGATATTTTAGTAGTCTGGGGTATTAAAAAACAGCATGGGTAAGGTTGTCGGACAAAGTTTTTGAACCTTGATTATTAAAATTAATTTAACTGTAACTTGCAGTAATTTTTAAAGTTTGACCATATGAGTACCAAAGAACAAGTTTTAAAAGAAGTTGTAATAAAATTCGCTGGAGATAGTGGCGATGGTATGCAGCTAACAGGAAGTCAGTTTACTAATAATACGGCTTTGCTAGGTATTGACTTAGCAACCTTTCCAGATTTCCCTGCAGAGATCAGGGCCCCTATAGGAACACTTCCAGGCGTGAGTGGATACCAACTTCGTTTTAGTAGTGATCGGATTTTTACGCCGGGTGATGTTTGCGATGTGTTGGTAGCAATGAATGCTGCGGCATTGAAAGTAAATTTAAAAGGATTAAAATCGGGTGGTGTAATCATCGCAAATATAGAAGGCTTTGATGCTAAAAACTTGCGCCTTGCTAATTATCCAGAAGGAAGCAATCCGCTAGAAGACAATAGCCTTGGGGGTTACGAGCTTATCAAGATGGATGTTACTAAAATGACGAGGGAAGCATTGAAAGACTTCACGATGGGGATGAAAGAAAAAGACCGCGCAAAAAATATGTTTGTGTTGGGCTTTTTATATTGGATGTACAATCGTGAAATGGATAACACTATCCAATTCATCAAAGATAAATTTGGCAAAAAACCAGAGATATTTGAAAGTAATGTGAAAGCATTGCAGGCTGGATATAATTACGGAGATACTACCGAAACATTTACTACTCGCTATACGGTGGAGAAAGCTAAAATGGAGCCGGGTGTGTATCGTTCGATCATGGGTAATCAGGCACTCGCTTATGGATTGATTGCGGCATCGCAAAAAAGTGGACTTCAACTTTTTTTAGGAAGTTATCCGATTACTCCAGCAAGTGATATTTTGCACGACTTGAGTAAATATAAAAATTTCGGTATCAAGACTTTCCAAGCAGAAGATGAAATCGCTGCTATTACTTCGTCTATTGGCGCAAGTTATGGTGGTAGCCTTGGTGTTACCACTACCAGCGGACCAGGTATGGCGTTAAAAGCGGAGGCAATGGGCCTTGCGGTGATGTTAGAAATACCTTTAGTTATTATTAATGTCCAAAGAGGTGGACCTAGTACTGGTTTGCCTACCAAGACAGAGCAAAGTGATTTGTTGCAGGCTTATTATGGCCGTAATGGCGAGTGTCCAATGCCGGTAATTTCTGCTTCTACACCTAGTGATTGTTTTGCGGCTGTTTATGAAGCAGTAAGAGTTAGTGTTCAACACATGACCCCAGTGATATTTTTAAGCGATGGTTATATTGCTAATGGTGCAGAGCCATGGAAATTCCCTACCGCTGCTGAATTACAGGAAATTAAAGTTTCTTTTGCTTCTGAAAAAAATGAAAACTTTTTCGATGCGAATGGAAAATTCCAACCTTATCATAGAGATGAAAAATTAGTTCGTCCTTGGGCAATTCCTGGTACTGCAGGACTTGAACACAGAGTAGGCGGTTTAGAAAAACAAGACTTGACAGGAAATATTAGTTATGATTCCGATAATCACCAACACATGGTGAAGACAAGACAGAAAAAAGTAGATCTGATTGCTGATTATATTCCTGAGCAAAAGCTTGACAGTGGTGCTGATAAAGGCAAGGTGCTAGTTCTAGGCTGGGGTAGTACTTATGGTGCTATTAAAAGTGCTTGTAAGGAATTGCAACAACAGGGTCATGCTGTTTCGCATGCGCACCTTCGCTACATTCGTCCTTTCCCTAAAAACTTAGGACAGCTGCTGAAAAACTTTGATCATGTATTGATTCCTGAAATTAATAATGGCCAGTTGGTAAAAATTATAAGAGATGTATATTTTGTAGATGCTAAACCATACAATAAAATTATGGGCGTAGCGATTACCAAAGGCGAGTTGATTGATGAAATTAAAAAAATGTTATAGGGCTTGAATTATTTTTTAAGCTAGTCATAAAAAAGGTGTTGAAAAAATTCAACACCTTTTTTTATTAATAATTATAGCTTCCAGGCCGGCTTATTTTTTCTCTTCCAATGGCTACTCCTACTTTTATGTTGAAGGTGAAATAAGCATCATTGTTTAGTGGATTGCCTCTGCGTTGCCCACCTTTTGGATCAACGGGGAATGCAGGATTGAATTTGCTTCTTCTGTCATTGAGTGCAAGGGCATTAACCAAATCTGTGCCAGTTAAATATTTAGAAAACAACTGTGGATTGATGTAGCGGGTGCTTATGTCATCTAAATAATCGGTTTTTAAAATACGCCCCACTAATTCTGCTCTTAAATTGATCGCTGGCGTTAGCTCATATTTTAATCCTGCACCAATTGGAAAATTTATTTGAGTCAGCTTGTAATTTTTTCTGTCTGAAAATTCTGTAAACCCTTGTCCCTCGGTATGTAAGGGTTGAAGGTCAATCCAATCAGTATATAATTTTGCTTGTGGATTAAAATTAAAATAGCCGATACCAGCAGTGAGGTAGGGTGAGAGCGCAGGAGGCGAACTCTCTTTGGTTAGCCAATTAATAAATATAAAAAGCGGGTGAAACTCAAAAGTCAATGCTAGTTCGGTTATCCTACTGCTGAACTGCAGATTTCTTTCATAACGACCAAGGGTAGTCTCTTTTACTGGGTGGAGTATGCTGTCATAAGCTTTTACTTTTCCTATAGTCCCTTCAAGTCTTACTCCTACTGCATATTTATACATCGCACTCACATAGATGCTTCCATTGAGTTGGTTATTGCCAATATTTAAATCTTTGATAAGCGGCTTTCCTATTCCTTTATTTCCACCTACATCAGTCAAACAATTCATGATTCCAATAGAGCCGCCTAATTCAAATAGCAAAGGGGAATCGTAAAAATTATTATCGTGAAAGTAAAATTGGGCCGTAAGTGTTTGTCCAAAAATGCTACCTAACAATACCATTAAAATAGTTAACCTTGTTTTTATCATTGATTATTTTTTATAAAATTTTCATTCAATTATACAATTGCATAGAGTCGTTCAGCCTGTTGTCAAATTAACTAGCAGACTGTATTTCAGACAGGAATGCAGTGTTGAAAAATGTCAAAAATTATTTTGCTAGTAATCTAAAGAATGATCTGTTGGGCTTAAATAAGTAAGTGGTAAAATCAGGAAAGGAGTGTTGGAATTGGCCAATTAATAAAGCGAGGTAAACCGTATTAATCAAGACCCTGGTTTTTCACGAGCAGTGAATTCCTTGTAAAATAATAAATTATATTTTAATAGTATATTTATTTTGCTTGTTTGGCAAAGTATTTACAGGCAGACTGGATTCCACAGTTATTGCATTGAGGACTTCTTGCGGTGCAAACGTATCTTCCGTGAAGGATTAACCAATGGTGAGCTCGGTGAACATATTCTTTGGGAATATGGCTGATTAACTGTTTTTCTGCAGCTAGCGGTGTTTTGGCATTGGTGGTCAGACCGATTCGCGCACTCACTCTAAATACATGGGTATCCACAGCCATATTGGGTTGCTGATCGATTACAGAGGTGATTACATTGGCTGTTTTTCGCCCAACCCCAGGTAGTTCCACTAGCTCATCAACGGTCATGGGTACCTGCCCAGAAAATTTATTGACTAGCATTTCTGCCATCCCTATTAAATGCTTGGCTTTATTATTAGGGTAAGAAATACTTTTAATCAAGGCAAAAACTTCTTTGAAGGTTGCTTTACTCAGACTTTCTGGATGGGGAAATTTTTTAAAAATAGCAGGCGTAGTAAGGTTTACCCGCTTATCCGTACACTGTGCCGAAAGTATTACGGCTACTAATAATTCATAAGGATTGTTGAATAATAATTCAGTGTCTGCACTCGGTGCATTCAGTAAAAAATAATCGATGAATAATTGGTAACGTTGCTGCTTGGTCATAAATAAGCATTCAGCTTTTCTGCCAAACGAAAATAGTGGAATTGATGGAATTGTCGCTACACTGAGCTAGGCAATTTTTTTGTAGCGGAACTAGCGTATTGTAAAATTGTATTGACTGCTTCTTTTCTTGGGGAAAGCGATAATTTATCCAAGTCATTGACTGAAGCGGCGATCACTTCATACTTTTCTTTTAATGCCCAATCAGTTGCCAAGGCTTCTTCTAAAAGCATCGATTGTTCAGCAGAAATTTCTTTGTAGAGGTATAGAATTAAATCCTCCTCAGTAAAGCCGTGCATACAATAATTTTATGACTGGTGTAAAAATAGACTCATCTTCTGTAACTGTAAACGAAGGCATTAGCCCTTTATTGTGTAGAAGATCAATTATTTAAGCGAATCGCTGGGTGAAATAATGAATAAGTCTTCATTATCCTTTTTCATCATATACTTTTCTCTAGCATATTTTTCAATCGTCTGGGCATTATTTTTCAGCTGACCTAACTCCTGCTTGGTTTCTTTAATGACTTCATTTAGGTGCTGCTCACTTTTTTGCAGCTCATTTAATTTAGCCTTTCTTCTGAATTCTGTAATAATATCTTTCTCATTGAAAAAGAGCATCCAAATTAGAAATAGTAAACTTGAAATAACATATTTGTTGCCTAAAAAGGACAGCTTCTTCCAACTCCTTTTTTCAAGGGGTTGAGAAGAAGCTGTATCGATTGAATCATTTTCTATCATTGAAAACTTATCTTTTTTCTTTTGGTATCAATTAAAGTGAGCTACCAAATTTAATCTTTCCTTTTGGATAGATCGCACTATCACCTAATAATTCTTCAATTCTGATTAATTGGTTGTATTTAGCAACACGGTCTGTTCTACTAGCAGAACCAGTTTTAATTTGACCGCAATTTAAAGCAACTGCTAAGTCAGCAATAGTAGTATCTTCTGTCTCACCACTGCGGTGACTCATAATAGTGTTGTAACCATTGTGCTGAGCCATACTAACTGCATTGATCGTTTCAGTAAGTGTACCAATTTGGTTTACTTTAACTAATAATCCGTTAGCAATTTTTTCTTTGATACCTCTTCCTAAACGAGTAACGTTCGTAACAAAAAGATCATCACCTACTAGTTGACATTTGCTGCCCACTGCTTCTGTAAGCATTTTCCATCCATTCCAATCATCTTCTGCCATACCATCTTCAATAGAACAGATAGGATATTGTTTTACCCAACTAGCCCAATATTTTACCAATTGTTCGCTAGTCATTTTCTTGCCATCACTTTTATGGAAAATATATTTCTTTTCTTTTGAATTCCACAATTCACTGTTGGCGGCATCCATCGCAATCATTATTTGACTACCCGTTTTGTAACCTGCAGATTGTATCGCTGTTAAAACGGTTTCAATCGCTTCTTCATTACTTTGAATGTTAGGAGCAAAACCACCTTCATCACCAACATTGGTACTAAATCCTTTTTTCTTTAGTACTACTTTCAATGCGTGAAAAATATCTACTCCCCATTGAAGTCCTTCACTAAAAGAAGAAGCACCTACGGGCATTACCATAAATTCTTGGAAGTCAATTTTATTATCTGCATGCGCTCCACCATTCAAGATGTTCATCATTGGAATAGGCAATACTTTCGCATTGGTTCCACCAATATAACGGTAGAGTGGAAGATTAGCTTCTATTGCAGCAGCTTTTGCTACGGCTAAACTCACCGCTAGCATTGCATTGGCACCTAGTTTGCTTTTATTAGCAGTACCATCTAATGCAATCATTTTTTCATCAATACCTGTTTGATCAGCGATATCCCAGCCTAGCAAGTTTTCTGCTAAAATGGTATTTACATTTTTTACTGCTTTTAATACACCCTTTCCGCCGTATAATTTTTTGTTGTTATCTCTTAATTCTACCGCTTCATGAATACCGGTGCTTGCGCCACTTGGAACTGCTGCACGGCCTAGGGTTTCATTTTCTGTTAGTACGTCTACTTCTACTGTTGGGTTGCCACGACTATCTAATATCTGACGGGCGTAAATACTTGCAATGTAACTCATGATGATTGTTTTGTTTGTTTGATTAAATTATTTAGTGTGCGTATGCGAAGTTAAATTTCTAAAAATGTTTTCCAAGCTATTGGTTTCACTTTGCAAAGAAACAATGTTCAGTTTGTTTTTCAAACTCAATTCTAATAACTGGGATTTCAAATTGTCAGGCTGCTGGGTGGTTAATTGAAAACTAGACCCATGCGAACCGCTAGAATGGTCAGTTATCGCGGTTATTTTTTCTGCCTTTTGCTCATTGATGAGTACCTGTAGCAGCTGAGGGGCTACATTTTCTTTAAAACTTACTGTTACTACCGTGTTGCCATTGGTTGTTTTCTGCAGATTACTCAGGGTATCATTGGCTACTAGGTTCCCTTTGTCGATGATAATTACCCGGTCACAAATCGCTTGCACTTCTTGAAGAATGTGGGAAGAAAACAGGATGGTCTTATTTTTTCCTAATGCTTGGATGAGCGCTCTTATCTCTGCTAATTGATTAGGATCTAGTCCCGCGGTCGGCTCATCTAATATTAATACCTCTGGATCGTGAATGATTGCAGCCGCTAAACCTACTCTTTGTTTATAGCCCTTACTTAATTGACCAATTTTTTTATTCGCTTCTACGGTTAATCCGGTAGCTATAATTACTTGTTCAATGGCTTGCTTGGTATTTTTTATTTCATGAATAGAAGCGATGAATTCTAGATATTCCCTAACATACATATCATGATAAAGAGGGTTTGCTTCAGGCAGGTAACCAATTTTTTTCTTAGCAGCTAATGAATCAGGATTCACCTTTTCTCCAGCTACAGAAATGGAGCCACTATCTGCGCCTAAATATCCAGTAATCATTTTCATGGTTGTGCTTTTTCCAGCACCATTCGGTCCTAGGAAACCTACAATTTCTCCTTTTGCAATAGCGAATGAAATATCGTTCACCGCTATTTGCGTGTCATACATTTTTGAAAGATTGTTTACTTCAATTGACATGAAAAAAATATTATTCAAAAATAAAAGCGCCAGGAATAACCCCGACGCTTTTAGTATTATTTATTTATTATTTTCTCCGGCACCACTCGCTCCTTGTGAGGGCCTATTGGATGGATTGTTTCTGTTATTGGAAGGATTTTGCTGGCGGTTTGGTTGACCACCTTGACGATTGCCACCGGGTTGATTTGGTCGCTGAGATCCTTGCCCATCCCTGTTTTGCTGCGGACGTTGCTGCCCTTGACCTTGGCGGCCTCTATCTTGTTGTGGCCTTTGACCCTCTCTGTTTTGAGGAGGTCTTTGCTGTTGCCTGTTTCCGCCCTGCTGCCCTTGTCCTCTTTCGTTATCCCTTCTCTTGCGACTCGTTTTTTCAAGACTCTTTAAACTTATTTGTCCTACTACATCTACATAAGTAGGTTCTATTTCAACTGGCTTTTTGCTAACCACTTCCACTGTTTCTAATTCTTCAGGTTTAATGCCTTGTCTGTTGAGTGCCTTTATTTTTTTAACACTCTCAATCGTTAAAGGATATTGCTTGTTGCTGTCGGGCATGGTGTACCACATCAGGTTGCGAAAAATATCTTTTTTTACCAAAAAAGCACGACTTCTTGCAAGTTCAATCATATCACAATCATCCGGAAAATTTTGAAGGGCATCTAGGTAGGTATCCAGTTCAAAATTTAAACAACATTTCAATCTTCCACATTGTCCACTTAGTTTGGTTTGATTGATACTTAAATTTTGATAACGAGCAGCATTCGTGTTGACACTTTTGAAATCTGTTAGCCAGGTGCTACAACAAAGTTCTCTACCACAACTACCTATTCCACCAACTTTGCCGGCTTCTTGACGAGCGCCGATTTGTTTCATTTCTACTTTTACCTTAAACTCACCCGCATATATTTTTATCAATTCTCTAAAATCAACACGGTCATCAGCGATGTAGAAAAAAGTTGCCTTACGACCATCTGCCTGAATTTCCACCTCCGCCACTTTCATGTCAAGGTTAAGTTGTTTGGCAATAGCCCGACTGCGAATCATGACAGCTTTTTCCCTTGCTTTGGATTCTTTGCTTTTCTGTAAGTCGGCCTCACTCGCTCTGCGCAAAATTTTCTTGATGTCAGCGCTCTCTTCTTTTATATTGTTTTTCTTCAGTTGAAGGCGAACTAATTCGCCCGTCATATTTACACTGCCTACATCAAATCCACTCACTCCTTCCACTGCAATCATATCACCTTTCTCAAAAAAATTGGTGGTGATATTTTTAAAGTAATCTTTTCTGCTACCATTGTTAAAGCTAACTTCTACAATTCTGCATCCGCTTTCAGGATCACTGAAAGGTAGATTAGCAAGCCAATCATGCACATTCATTCGGTTGCAACTTCCGCTAGAACAGCTGCCATGACTTTGACAACCACCAGGGGTGCTACCAGATCCACAATTTCCACAAGCCATATTGAACGTAATTAAAATTAAAAAATTAAAGTACCTGCTAAGGAAAGAAGTTGCGGGAGATAAGGTTTATAAAAAACCAACCAATGGTGAGGGAGAATCTTTTTCCAACTATAGTTTGTTCAACATCATTGTTCCCTATTCAATGGGAAAGACTTTAGTATTTGTAATTCTAGTAGCCATTTTTGCTAGCGAGAAGTACTTATTCTTTTATACAAGTTTTATTAATTGGATCATTTATATCCTTTAATAAAAGCAGACTGTATAAATTAGTCCCGGAAAAAACCGGTATTAGATTACTCAATGTTGTTTTGTTATAGCGGAGAAGATAATTCCAACCACCAACTCCAACCCCTAGGCACTTGCCTAAGGACTTATTCCTCAATGGGTCAAAATTAACGAATTGTTCGTAATAATGTGGTACAACTTAATAGAGAGGGCGTGAAAGAGCATTTTTCCGTTGGCATTGCGCTCAATATAGTAGCTTGCTTTGTCTAATTCATGAACAATGGCCTCTTGCTGGTGAATGCTGCACAGTTTATTGAGGCGGAGGGCAAAGTCTTTTTCATTATCGGCTATAGAAAGGGTGTGAGCCATTTTTTCGTCCACCACGCTCAAGCGAATAGCCTGTTCTAGTAAATGGGTGAAATATTTGAGGAATTGTTTTTGCTTTTCTCTTCCCTGTTTGTTCATTTCCTCAATCCATTTCACTTGTCCGCTCAGGTTTCTTTTGGAAATAAAGTTCAGCCATTCTCTTAGAGTGGCCTGCCAGTCGTCTTCTACCTGTTCTAGCAATTGCAGCGCTTCACGATAGTTCCCCTCGCTCAGGGCAGCTATTTGCTGGGCTTTTTCTATGGGCACGCTCATTCTTTGCGCTAAAGCGGATTCAACTTCAAGGTTGGATAGTAGCGGGATTTTGATTAATTGTGTTCTAGAAAGTATGGTAGGCAAGATGAGGTCTTCGTTTTCTGCTACTAACAAAAATAAGGTGTTAGGTGGTGGCTCTTCGATTAGTTTTAATAGTTTGTTGCCGTTTTTGGTAAGGTATTCGGGCATCCAAATAATTAAAATTTTGTATTCGCTCTCAAAACTTTTAAGACTTATTTTACGGGTGATGTCATTACATTCTTCAGAGGTAATATTTCCCTGTTTGTTCTCTGCACCAATAAACTGAAGCCAGTCAAAGATATTGCCATAGGGATGTTCGGTGATAAAGCTTCTCCATTCGGCGATGTAATCGGTGCTGATTGGTTTATCACCAGATTTACGTGGAATGACGGGATATGAAAAATGAATATCGGGATGGATGAGCTGGCTAGCTTTTACACAGGCACTGCATACGCCACAAGAATCTGAAAAAATGGTTGCGGGTTCTTGTGAGGGTTCGGGTGCACCGAATAGTGAAGGCTCTTGTGAATGGGTTGCTTTTCCATTTACTTTTTCACAAACAATGTATTGCGCAGAGGCCATCGCTAACGATAAGGCACCGGCTCCTTCTTTACCCAAAAATAGCAGTGCATGGCTCAGCCGATTATGCTGCACCATTTGAATCAATTGTTCCTTGATCTCCTTTTGTCCTATACCTTTTTCGAATTGCACAGCACAAAGTAAAATAAAAAAGACATCCAAAGTTTTTTATGACCTTAGATGTCTCTTAAAATATTTTTTAAACCCTATAGTTTGCTAGTCAGCGTTTCACTCAAAGGAGTGACATTGCTGTCAAACTTCGCTATTAGCTTACCGTTTTCGTCTAATAAAAATTTATTGAAATTCCATTTAATTTCAGCATCTAAAACGCCATTCTCGCTTTTATTGCAAAGCCATTTGTAAATCGGTGCGGTATCATCACCTTTTACTGAAATTTTAGCGGCCATTAAAAATGTAACTCCGTAATTCTTTTTGCAGAATTCTTTGATCTCTGAATTAGAACCAGGTTCTTGTCCACCAAAATTGTTTGCAGGAAATCCAACGATTACTAAACGATCTTTGTATTTCTTGTAAAGTGCTTCTAGGCCTTCATATTGAGGGGTATAGCCGCATTTTGAAGCAGTATTTACAATTAATATTTTTTTTCCTTTGAAAGAGGAAAAATTAATTTTGCCGCCATCTAAACCTTCTACAGAAAAATCATAGATAGATTTAGCAGCAACAGGCTTAGGTAAATTGTTTTCCTGATTTTTTACAGGAGCATTGGTTAGTGACATACCCAAAATAAGTGTGGATGAAAGAAGTAATGTTTTTAACATAGTTGTATTATTTTAAATAATAACGATTGAAAAAAGATTTTGTTGATATAATTTGAAATTACTTATTTTTTGCGAAAGTAAAAATCTATCTAAAATGATTATTTATTTAAATAGCTATCGATGAGTTAAAATGGCTCATTATAAAATAAGGAGATCAATCAATTATTTAGTTGCCATTGATAAGGCGGCAACACTGAGCGTTACGTTAGCGCTTTGGGCAATGGTATGTCCGCAGGCTTCTAATGTAGCTCCCGTGGTGACAACATCGTCGACGAGCAATATATTTTTATCGTTCAGCAGGCTAGGGTCTTTCACTAAAAAGCTGTCAGCTACATTTTCCCAGCGCTCTCTTCGGTGTTTTTTGGTCTGTGTTTCGGTAAATCGCTGGCGAATGACATTGTCTTTCAGCACGGGGACATTCATTCGAGCTGATAGGCCATTACATATAATAGTAGCCTGATTGAAGCCTCTTTTTCTTTCTTTTTCGGGGTAAAGGGGGAGTGGGATGAGATAATCCAAGTTTTTGAATCGATTGCTATTCAATAGGCTCTTACCCATTAATTCCCCTAGAAAGTAGCCAATAGCTTGATTCCCCTTGTATTTTAGTTGGTGAATGAGCTCCTGAATGAGGGTTTCCTTGGCAAAATAAAACTCGCTATGGGCCGCTAGGAGCGGAATTCTACCCCAAAATATCTTTTCTAGCGGGTTATTGGCATGTTGGGCAAAGTTGGTATGGGGTAATTGGTTGATACATAGTAAACAGAGCAGTTGATCCTCACTTAATAGATCTGAACCGCAACCGGTACAGATATGAGGGTAAAAAAGGTGGGTGGTGTCGGAGAAAATAGACTGGAGGGTTGACATCCTCCAATATATTAAGAAAAATAGTCATTTTTATAAGAATCTCTCCTTGGCTAGAGAGGTAATGAGCAGTTGAAGGGTTTTATTTTCATCAAAAATCAACCTAGAAAAGAACTCTTTTTGTTCTATTTTTTTGATGAAATAATTTTTTAAAATAAATATTGATACAGTTCTTCTACTTTGGCTAAAGGAACTACTTCTATTGAATATTTAATTTTATTGAGTGATTTAGTATTGTACTTGCTGACAATAATTTTTTCGAATCCTAATTTTTCTGCTTCAGCAATTCTTTGTTCTATTCTATTGACCGCTCTTATTTCTCCGCTTAATCCTACTTCACCAGCAAAACAATAATGTTGGTTTACAGGAATATCTTCATAACTACTCAGCAGGGCGCAAACAATTGCTAAGTCGATCGAAGGATCTTCTACTTTTATACCGCCGGCAATATTTACAAATACATCTTTTACGCCAAAATGAAATCCACCTCTTTTTTCAAGTACGGCTAATAGCAATTGCAGTCTACGAAGATCAAATCCGCTGACTGTTCTTTGCGGTGTACCATATACACTTTGTGTAACTAAAGCTTGTCCTTCTATTAAAAGTGGACGCATACCTTCCATCGTTGCAGCAATGGTAATGCCACTTAATTGTTCTTCTTTTTGAGTGATTAAAATTTCAGAAGGATTATTTACTGCGCGCATTCCTTCACTAGTCATTTCGTAGATACCTAATTCAGCCGTTGAACCAAATCTATTTTTTAGTGTACGTAAAATTCGGTAGGCATAATGACGATCACCTTCAAATTGAAGAACGGTGTCAACCATGTGTTCTAAAATTTTTGGACCAGCAATATTTCCATCCTTAGTAATGTGACCAATTAAAAAAACGGGAGTGTTAGTTTCTTTAGCAAAACGTTGGAGCTCAGCAGCGCATTCCCTTATCTGGCTTACACTTCCGGGCCCACTCTCTACAAAAGGGGATTGTAAGGTTTGAATAGAATCTACAATGACTAACTGCGGTTTTAATTTTTTTATTTCTTGAAAAATAGTTTGTGTATTGGTCTCGGTTAACAAATAAAATGAATCACTTTTACTACCTACTCTATCTGCACGCATTTTAATTTGTTGCTCACTTTCTTCTCCACTAATGTATAAGGTAACGACGTCTTTCAGTTGTAAACCAATTTGTAAAAACAAAGTTGATTTTCCTATTCCAGGTTCACCTGCTACTAAAACAATACTACCCAAAACAATACCACCACCCAACACTCGATTTACTTCCGCATCGTTGGTGATAATTCTTTTTTCTTCGGCACTACTCACTTCATTAATGGAAATAGTTTTTAATTTCCCCACTCCGTTGTATTCTTTCCATTCATTGTTATCTTTTTTGTCATTGCCTTTTACAATCACTTCTTCTACGAAAGTGTTCCAGTTTTCACAGCTGGGACATTTTCCAACCCATTTGGCACTTTCGTAACCACATTGCTGACAAAAAAATCCTGACTTTGTTTTGCTCATAGTGTAAATGTAAATCGTAAAATTTAAAAAGCTGAGAATGAAAAGATGAAATGGATGAAAACGAGGGCGTAAAAAATTGGTTGGATGAAAATTATAAAACTTTTCAAGACAAAAGGGTGATAAAAAAAATTAGTATAAGGAAGAGGAGAAGAAAACCGATTGGAAATTGAACTGAAATAAAATATTTTTTCAGAATTTTTTTTGTTGCTTTTTAAAATGAAAAGGGAACTTGCTTTAAAGCAAAAGGGTTAACATTTCTGTTAACCCTTTGTACTTACTAACCCATTAAATTCTATTGCTAAATTACAATTTGATCCCACATAAAAAAATATTATTTTGAAAATGTTAATAACTTTTAGCCTCAAAACAATCGGTCCTTTTTCTACTTAATCGGGACTCATATTATTGATTATCAAGTATTTATGTTTAATTTTCACTAGATCATTCCAGGCTGTTTTCAGTTCAGATTGAATAATAATACACATATTTAATTTAGTTTATAATGTAAACTACTTTATATTTACATTGATTTTAATACGACTTAAAATAGTGCTTAGCAGGCATTGGACAAGGGGTATTTTATCATCGATTTTTGATTGTTTTTGCCCTTGAAATTGGATCAATCTAGGGTGTAAAAGACCGGTTAATTTTTAATCACCTAGAGATCCAAGGATAAGGTCTACCTAATGACGTCAATTGGCCCCTTTTCCTCGAAATAGGGGTAAAAACTGGCCCAATTGATAACATTTCATTAAATATAATTAAAATTTACTATATAAAAACCCATTCTCCAAAATCATTCCCTATCACCCAACTATATAATCATGTCCCTATTTGAACCCCTGAATCCTCTTTTGCATGCTCAATTGAGATTAGCTATCATGAGCCTATTAATGCGTGACCAAGAGGCCGATTTCACTTTTATACAAAATCAGGCCAATGCCACGGCAGGAAACCTGAGTGTGCAGGTCAATAAGCTAAAAGACGCAGGCTATATTGAAGTGATTAAACAGTTTAAAGTATACTATCCTCAGACGATCTGTAAAATAACGCCTAGTGGAAAAGAGGCTTTTGAGAATTATGTGAGGGCTTTGCAGATTTATTTATATCCTATTAGGTAATTATAAATAGGCTGTACTCAAAAAGAGATAAGGGGTTAATAATCTTGTAATTCCTTACGGAATAGAGTGCTTTTACTTTTTTGCCTT
>CANCRO010000060.1 GCA_947380605.1 Chitinophagaceae bacterium | reverse complement strand
ATAAGTTCCCGATTTTGAGTGGTCGGCCTAATGGCAGACTGGTGATTGATTATTTTGAATGGATTAGTAAGCATATTTTTCAGCTGACCTTCAATCAATAACTTATCAGCTTCATCAGGCTTTGCTGAATCATTATTCCATTGATAAGTTGCTCCTGCTTTAAATGAATTAGCTGCTGATGGTACAAGGTATATTCCATTTTTCTTTATGATTTGATCCGAAGTAAAATCATCACTACTAATTGTCAACACATCACCTTTGCATGGAATAATTGTTTCTTTAAAAAAGGGATTATTCCTTGCACTATATCCCTCACAAAAAATAATATTTTTAAACGCTAGGCCTTTATATTCCATTCTATCATCGGTTATCTGCAAATCTTGATACTCAAATTTTGCCTCAAGGAATTGATCATTTCTTTTTAACCAAGATTTAAAATATTTCATCCATAATTCGCAGTTCACCCATCCAGAATGAGTGATTTCATAAGCTCCATTATTATTATAAATTCCAGATAACTCCATTGAAGTAGCGTTGATATAAGGAGCAAAAGAAGGTTGAAGAAATTTGCTTTGCAATAGGGATTTCTCCTCTGCCGAATCAAATAACTGGTAAATATTGGTGAGGTGAATAATATTATACCCTATGAGTTTTGAAATTGCTTTATAAATATTTATTGCAAAAGGAATTTGATGTAATGACAAGGGATGAATCGTTTTCCTTTTACCACTTAATGGGGTAAACATACCTGCTGCAATTTTACTTGCAGTTTGCGATGAAGATGGATCAATTATTAAAAAAGGAATGTTTTTTTGATGAAGCATGAATGCCACCAATGAACCAGCAATTCCCTGTCCTACAATAATTGTATCGATTTTTTTTATTCCCACTATTCAATAATAAACTTATCACTTTAAAAATAAAGATACTACAAGTGATATAGATTAAATCAACTAATACTCAGGAGAATTGACAAGAATTGTCATTGGAAAGGTTAAATGCTGAGAGTCAAAAATAACTTCGGCATCAAAATTTAGAAAAGCAGATGAATAGAAAAATTAGAATTCATTATTTATCACAAGTTCAGCAGGAGCGTTTTTAAAATTTGCCTCCAGAGGAATTTCTATATTACTAGGTCTTCTCCAAAGGGCTGCCCCTCCTTTTATACCATCTTCATTAGATACCAAGGTGATATTATCATCTAGATCAAGGGTTATGAAGCGTGAATTACCCCCACCTATATATAAATGATCATAATTAAAAACCGTCTTTATAACACTCAACATCTCTTCCACTCTTTGATTCCAAATACTTTTTCCTAGATCTTCGAATACTTTTTTTCCAATATAATTATCATAAATAAAACCTTCACCAATTGGATGTTGAGATAGTTCTAAATGAGGCAGTAAATTACCATTCATATACATTGCAGATCCCAAACCGGTACCGAGTGTAATAAGAATTTCAAATCCTATTCCAGTGATCACCCCAAGACCTTGCATATCCGCATCATTCACAATTTTGACTGGACAGTTAAATTCATCTTCTATAATTTGTTTAAGGTTGACATTACTCCATTTATCTGGAGCAATACTTGGAGCTGTAAAAACAATCCCCTCCTTTACAAAACCAGGAAAGCCTATTGAAACCTTATTAAAAGAAGGAAAATCAATCACCAGTGTACGAATAGCATCCAATAATTTCTGATGACCGGGCAAATGAGGCGTTTCTACTGTATGGTAACCTATTTTCATTTCCCCCTCCTTATTTAAAATAGTGCCCTTAATATAGGTGCCACCAATATCAATAGAGAGAATCTTGTCTTCAACCAAATTTTTCGGCATCCTTTACTTATTTTTTCATTGATTTAAACCTAACTAATTAATCTTTCATAAAATTGAGCCAAAAGTCTGTGGATTTTAAACGGTAAATAGGGATAACAAACCTCCCATTAGAAGAGTATTATCAATATTTTACACATATGACGACAAGAATCAAAAAAACCGTCGAAATATTTAACCTTTTTTTAATTAAGGCCCCTTTTTAAAGGCAAAACTCTACCCTGTAGAAAATCCTACTACATAAAGACTTGGAATTTATTAAAAGGTTTAACCTGAAAATACAAATAATACTTTTTTTTATCATATAATAAAGTTAGAAAATACAAAAATCAATGGATAATTCAAAGGAAGATTTATACTTAGGACGGAGTAAAGGAAACAAAAAGAAGGATGAATTCAATTAGAAAAAATAATTAAAAAAATATACGCCTAAACGAGTAGAATTTAATTCAAACTTTAATTGATTTTATAACACCAATCAATTTTTAGTTCTGTAAATTTAAATTAGCTGATTCCATTTTTTGAATACCAGAACTAGTAATGGAAATAATCAGTGTATCCATTTGTTTAGTTACCACCAAACCTTCTTGTTCGAGTAATTCTAAATGCTGTTGAATAACACTCCAATCTTGAAATTGACGAAGAATAATTTCTCTTGGCCTACATAGATAGGTAACAGGATTAGGATCCTGATGAGCAATAGTAAATATAGTTTCTAATGTCTTATAATGGGCATTCATTTAATAAATTTATCTCAAAAAATAATTAGGACGATATAATTTATTAACAATTTTTAGTTAAAAAACTTTGCACCAAGGTTTCTAGGCATTGAAACCATTGATAATACGAACATATCAAACATTTTTATATAGTTTATAATGTTATTAACTAATGTAATTGAAGCTAAAAAAAGGATTCATTAATGCAATTTTTTAAAAATTAAAGAAATTTTTCCTACTCAGTAAATACGGTGAAATCTTGCTTAAATGACAGTCTATATTAGTTCAAAATATTTTTAAATTATAAGGATGAAGCAAACAAAAAAAGATGTTTTGTTTAATATCCCACTATCTTAAAAAGAAAATAAAATTTTTTTAAAAATTAGATTTTAAAATAAAAAAATAAAACCTTTTTTTAAAAGCGTCAAATTAAATCAGAATCAATCAGTCAAAACTCATTTTATAAAACAGGAATGATTGAAATAGTCTTTACAATAATTATTCAACTTTAATAAAACAGCTATAAAGTATTAGCGTATTTTCTTTGGATTTTTAATCTGCATTAAATGGAAATTTTTCGATCTCGAGCAATTACTTTCCATTCATTTACTACTCTATTTTTTTTAACTACCAAAGCCTTTTCATACAAAGCAACAGTGGGGCAAATATGGTCCGGAATGCCATATAAAACATCCCCTATTGTATAATTTGCTGAATCAGGTACTTTTACTACCAAATGCTCTTCACTATGAGAAATAGGTACTGAATCAACTGCGTTTAAAAAGTGAATTCGGGGCAAGGGGCTTTCTGAAGCAACCGATTTATATCCTAGGTCGGTGGTAATAGTTTGATTATCTACAATTGAAATGACCCTAGTTATTACAAGGGCTGCATAATCAAAGGGCAGATCTGGAAACAGGTTTTTATATCCCTTATCCCAGAAAATAAATGTACCAGGACTACACTCCATATTTTCGATCTGGGCATAAACTGAAAAGGTAGTAGAGCCACCTGCAATAATTACGGTCTTTTTATTATGAGTAGCTTCTATTTTTTCTGCAAGCATTTTTAACTCGCTATAAGCTACTGCTACTTTCTGCTTTCTTACAATAATATCTGTCTCCCTTATATGACCATCATATACATGAAGGCCTTTCACATTGATACTTTCTAACAACTCAAGTTCCTCGTATAAAAACATAGCCTGATGAACTGGAATTCCAGTTCTATTCATCCCGGTGTTTATGTCAATATAAATATTAACAGATAATTCATGTTCAGAAAAAACAGTAGATAAATATTGAGCAGATTGTAAATTATCCACCACACAAGAAAAAGTAGTGCCAGGAAATTTTTTACTTAATTGAAGCAATCTATTTGCCTTTGGGCCTACTGGTTGATAGGCGAGCAGTACATCCTTTGCTCCAATCATTGCCAGCATTTCAGCCTCAGCGATGGTAGCACACTTAAATTTATAGATTCCAGCATCCCTCATCATTTGGCATACTTCGGCAATTTTATTGGTTTTTACATGCGGACGAAGTCGATCCACCTCGTTATTAACCATTTGCTTTAAGCAGCTTATATTTTCGAGTATCCGTTCCTGGTAGATGACCAAAGCTGGAGAATCAATGGTCTCTATATTATTTATTTCATACCAGTGCATGATGCTATTTTAAATTTTCTTTTGCTTTGAAAAATGTAGCAATACTTTATACAATCAAGTTAACTTATGCTAACTCGAATAAGGCTTCTATTTCCACTGAAATATTGCCTGGAAGAGAACCCATACCTACAGCACTTCTTACTCCTACACCAAGATCATCACCCCAAACTTTTGCAAACAATTCGCTGCATCCATTGATAACAAAGGGATGCTTTTCAAAATTAGCAGAACAGTTAACCATTCCTAAAACCTTCACTACCCTTTTAATTTTATTAAGCGATCCTAAATGACTCTTCAGCGTTGCTAAAATAGCTAAGCCTACTTGCAAAGCGGCTAATTTCCCCTCCTCCATCGTCATCGCTTCTCCAATTCGACCTACAATCAAATCACCGTCAACCTTTACTGGACCATGTCCAGAAACATAACATAGATTGCCATTAGTTAGGCAAGGTTTATACACTCCAATAGGTTTAGGAGCAGGGGGCAAAGTAAGATTCAATGCATTAAATCTTTCATCAGGTGTCATACAATTTGTTTTATCAATGAATAAAATAATTAACCACCAAAACAGCAATAAGTCCCATTACAGAAACCAACGATTCCATTAGGGACCAAGTCTTTAAGGTATCTTTAATTGACATATTAAAATACTCTTTAAACATCCAGAAGCCAGAATCATTTACATGCGAAAACATCATGCTTCCCGCTCCAGTTACTAATACCATTAAATTGGGATCTACTCCTGTCGTAACGATCATAGGACCTACAATACCCGCAGTAGTTAAACCCGCTACAGTAGAAGATCCAAGCGATACTCGAATAATAGCTGCTATACTCCAGGCTGCTAAGAGTGGAGGTATATTTATATCACGAAGCAATAAAGCAATTTGTTCACTTATACCTGCTTCAATCAAAACTTGTTTCAATCCACCTGCTCCACCTACAATCAATAATATAATAGATATATCCCTTATAGAATCAGTCATGGTATGCATGAGGTCCTTTATCTTTTTACCATTTTTTAAACCCAAGCTGTAGGTAGCAAATAAAACAGTAATCGTCATCGCTACAATTGGATCACCTAATACCTGACATGTTTTAGTAAAAATATTTTGAGAAGAGGTAATGAGTGTTACCACTGTATTTAATCCAATCAATAGTACCGGTAATAAAGCTGTTAACACACTGTAGAACATAGAAGGAAGTTCTTCAGCAGGGATATCCTTGCCTTTAAAAAGTTCTAACGGTTTGATCGTATACTTTTTTAAAGTAAGTGCAAATAAAGGACCTGCTACTAAAATAGTGGGGACAGCGACAAACATTCCATACAGTAAAGTAAGTCCAAGATCAGCATTAAATTGTTTAACTAAAACAGTAGGAGATGGATGCGGTGGCAGAAAACCATGAGTAACAGACATTGCTGCAAGCATAGGTAATCCAATGTAAACCGCGGAAATATTATATCGATAAGATAAAGTAATAATAAGAGGAACTACCAACACAAATCCTGTTCCATAAAAAAGTGGGATACCGATAATAAAACCGGTAAGTAATAAAGCCCATAAAATATATTTTCTACCAAAGATTTCCATTAATCCGGTAGCAATTTTTTGGGCGGCACCACTATCGGCAATTAATTTACCTAACATAGCACCCAAACCAAGTATTACTACTATTGAACCTAACAAATCACCTATTCCTTTTTGAAGTGCATTGGTAATAGTTGAAATATCCATTCCATTAGAAAATCCTATTAAAATGGAGACTAGGATAAATGCCAAAAATGGCGAAATTTTTACCCAGGTAATTAATAAAATTAGCAGTAACATGCCAATAAGAAGGATGACAAAAGACATAACAAATATGGTAAGTTAAAACTAAAGATATATAAAATCGTTATCATCCCGATCATTGCAATCAAGATCTACTAAAAATAGATCCCCCACCTGTAAAAAAGTAGTTGTAAAGTCTATTATCATTCTTTGTTAATAGCCAAAACAATGAATTTTAAATTCCTCTAATATTTTACTACCTTAGCAATTGAAGGGTTGCTTACTAAAACTTGGCCTAATTATTAATATTATTGTTATAGAATGGCTGAGCCAATGGTCCAACCATTATTTTTTGACTTTCAATTTTTATTTAAAATAATCATCTCCTTTTTTTAATTATTAATCAATATGAAACAAACCAACCTTTCCAATAGACTTTATTCTTTGGACGCCTTGCGAGGATTTGACATGCTGTGGATCATGGGTGCAGATCGATTATTTCATGCCCTAGCAAAAGTATCAGACAATTCCATCATTCAAACGATGTCCTTTCAGTTGGAGCATGTAGCATGGAATGGATTTGTTGCGTATGACATGATTTTTCCATTATTTATTTTTTTGGCTGGAGTAGCTACTCCTTACTCAATAGGCAATGCGCTTGAAAATGGTACTCCTAAAAATCAACTTCTTTTTAGAGTGATTAAAAGAGGATTGATTCTTATTATTTTGGGTGTACTTTATAATAACGGAGGTTTTCAAATTAAACCACTTTCGGAAATTAGGCTCCCTAGTGTATTAGGAAGAATTGGATCGGCCTATATTTTTGCCAATATTATCTATTTATATGCAGGTAAAAAAGCACAGAAAATATGGCTAGCTTCTATTCTTATAGGCTATTGGATCTTACTAAGATTTACTTCCGCACCAGGATTTGAATTAGGAGATATGACAATGGAAGGAAATTTTGTTTCTTATGTTGACCGACTATTAATTCCTGGAAGATTGCATCTTACTGTTCATGATCCGGAAGGATTACTTTCCACCATTCCTGCAATCGGAACTGGGCTGCTAGGTATATTAACTGGAGAGGTTCTAAAAAATCATACTGCCACCCCCTCAAAAAAAGCAATGGCTATATTTATAGCAGGTGCTATTTCAGTAGCGCTTGCACAATTATGGAATTTGGTATTTCCCATCAATAAAAATCTTTGGACAAGTTCTTTTACATTGCAAGCAGGTGGATGGAGTATGATGTTAATGGCGATATTTTATTATATCATAGATGTAAAGGGATTTCAAAAATGGGCTTATTTCTTTAGAATAATTGGCATCAACTCAATACTTATCTACTTATCGGGTGCATTTATTAAATGGGACTATGCTGCAAAGGAATTCTTTAGATGGGCGGAACAGTTAACAGGTCCTCCTTTAGATGCTGTGATAGCAATTGTTTCGATTCTAATAGTAAAATGGATATTTCTTTATATCATGTATAAAAAGAAAATTTTCCTTAGAATTTAAAAGGGTATTAATAAAAGTAGCCGTATTAAATTAATAAAGCTTTTCAAACCAGAGGTAAATCTGTAATTAAATACACTCACCATATTTAAATCAAAAGGGTTTATAACGAAAAGAGGCGGTACCAATAATGATACCACCTCTATTTATTTTAATCATTTTTTTTTATTTCAACTCAGTAATAAATCTTTCTTTTGCAACGCGGATCTTCTTCATATTAACCAACCAATCTTTACTTGCATCTCTATAGCCAATTGGTAAAAGTAAAACACTACGCAAACCTTTTTCTTTTAAATTCAACAATTCGTCTAAAGCCATTGGATTAAATCCTTCCATAGGTGTAGCATCTACCTTTTGTTCAGCTGCTGCAATAATAGCAGTGGCAAAACTGATATAAACTTGTTTTGCAGCGTGAGTAAAATTCTCTTCAGCTGTTTTGGCAGCAGTTAATTTTAACAACATATTTCGGTAGTCATCGGTTGTACTTGAGGGCAAACCTCTTTCTTCATTATTTCTAGCAAATACTTCATTAATACGATCTTCTGTATAATTATCCCAGGCAGCAAAAACCAATAAATGGGAAGCATCGGTAACCTGACTTTGTCCATGAGCTAATGGCAAAATTTTTCCAAGAATTTCTTTATTTGTGATGACTAGAATTTCGAAAGGTTGTAATCCAGAAGAAGTAGGAGCCAATCTAGCTGCTTCTAGTATATAATCTAGCTTTTCTTGAGGAACGATTTCCCCATTCATTTTTTTGGTGGCATATCGCCATTGAAGGTCATTCAGTAAACTCATAGTTGTTTTTTTATAATTATATTACAAAATTAACCAAAAATTGTTGGGAGATTTAGAAATAAAAGATAGTAGTAAAAAAATAATATTGAAAAAGCGGAGGACCTTTTTAATACTTGTTTTTTTACAAGTTCACTTATAGGCAATAATAAAAAGTCACGAATATATTGAAGATAGCTTTAGGCAGTGATTTAAATGAAAATCTATCTAAATCAAATATAACTAGGTTTATAAAAACTATGATTAAATACATTTATAATATTTTCCGTATTTTCATATTACATAAATTCTATTTATTAACAATTTAATCCTACAAAATGAAAAAATTTTTTAACTCGATGGAAGAACGATTTGTTTTTCCAATTGGAAGAAAAACATGGCAAATTCTTGCCCTATTTTCTTTACTCGGCTTAGCATTAAGCATTACTTATTTTTTACTTAATTCAACACCCACTTCACGTGATAGTGTTTCAGTTAGTAAAAATGAGGTAGTTAACAAAAAAATTGATACTACTAAAACAGTAGAAGTTGATCCTAACAAATGTTCTTTAACTGATTATCAAAAATGGATTGATTCTTTAAAATCAGATCTTCCTAAATCTGAATGGACAAAACTTGGGGATTCGTCTGAACCTCATAGCTCATATTTACTAGACGAATACGGAAATTATAAAGTGGATTCAGTAAGTGGTGGAAATATAATTATTCAAGTAAAAGATTTTATACCTAATCCTACTGCAATTCCTAATTTATTGGAAAAGATTTATTCTACTAAAGGGTACGATAGTTCATCCTATTGTGATAAAATTGAAGTGATTAAGTTATTACACAAATTGAATGGAAATACAGCAACTGACTTTCTCACAGAGCAAGCCTTTAACATTTATGTTGAAATAGTTTCCAATTCTTCCAGCCTAAATTTAAGTACCATTAACCGCTCTTTTGAATTAGCAAAAATTATAGAGCAAAATGATATCAAAATAAAAAATGAGGCTGATTTGAAAAATTATTTTAAATACCTAAAATATTTTATAGATAACGTAATAAGTGATGAACAAATCGAACTGGTAAAATCAGTAATCAATTCCCATAAAGGCTTATCTAATGCTAAGTTTAAAAAATCTGATTATTTTGAACTAGCAGAAATTATATTTGAAAGTAAAATTGTAAACAATGAGTTAAAAGTCGCTATCGAAGACTTTAATGACGATATTAGCTTTTATGATTCTAAAGATCTTTCTAATTCACTTAAACGTTACCTTAAGCTATACAAAGAAAAATTAGAAAGGGCTGAAGAAATTCTGGCGCTAAAAAAAGCTTCCAAAGCTGCTAAAAGAGGTCAGTCTCTAATTGTTGCTGGTATAACATTTGCATCGATTGTTTCAATAGCTACTATACTGCTTCTATTTTCAATTCAGTCCCTTCTAAAGAGACATATTAGTAAACAGGAAGATTAAATATTTTTTTCAAAAAAGTGGTTGGCAAGAAAATGTCAACCACTTTTTTATTTTCATTACCTTTAAAATTAAATTTTATCGCTTTAACGAAACGAAAAGACAATTTTTTTTCTTAGTTATGAAATAATATAAAATATGAATAGGGAATTACAGGAAAAAATGCAATCAGGAACACCCTTTCGCTTAGATGATCCTGTATTCAAAGAGATTCTCGAATTAAAGTACAGGACTTTACGTTTAAACGTTCAGTTAAATGCCTCCACTACCACCGATGAGTTTAGGGAACGCTTAAGCGATATTATTGGCAGTGAGATTGATAAGAGCACTGCTATTTTTGCTCCTTTCTTTACCAATTTTGGACGTTACATTAGCATCGGTAAAAATGTATTCATTAATCATGCCTGTACTTTTTTAGATATGGGTGGCATCACCATTGGCGACAATGTTTTAATAGGACCAAAAGTAAATTTAGTTTCAGAGAATCATCCGGTCGAACCTAGCCAAAGAAAGTTTTTAATAGGTAAACCCATCGTAATCAAAAACAATGCATGGATTGGTGCAGCTGCTACTATATTGGCTGGTGTTACAGTAGGAGAAAATTCAATTGTAGGTGCTGGTTCTATTGTTACAAAAGATGTACCTGACAACACTATTGTAGCAGGCAATCCGGCAAAATTTTTGAAACGTATTTAATCTTTACTTCCCCTCCCCCAGCCTCAGTTGCTACCGATCTCTCCATCCAAAGGAACAATCTATCCTAGTAACTATTGATGCTCCGTAGTTTTAGATTTTTTTTCTTAAAAATAATTGACTTTTATTTTTAGTATCAAAAAGATATTTATATCTTGTAAAATAAAATTTTATTTAACCAAAAAAAAAAGAAAATGAAAAAACTACTTTTATCCCTTTTAGTATTGGCATCCATGAATGCTTGCAATACTAAAGAAACAAAAAATGAGGGCACTACTTCTACAGACAAAGAATCGGGATCCTTTACTTCTATGGACGAAAAGTCGGCAAAAGTTAAAGCGCTTTTAGAAGCCTATGCTAAAAATGACACCACTGTTGGCTATACGCTTTATGCAGATACCATTCAGGTAAAAGATTTATACGCTAATAATCAAGAAGGCGAGAATAACACAACAAAAGTGAATCCAGGTGGTCGTTCAGGCCTATTTCAGGGTGATATGTATGTACACACATTAAACACTGAAATAACGGTAACTACTGGACCGAATACCATTAAAACATTTACATTTTCTGATGGCAGGGTCCATACAGCATATTGGGGTACCTTGGTAGGAATAGGCCGATATACAAAAGCAAAAAATATAGTGCCCTTACATGTGGTGATGGTTTGGGAAGGAGATAAAATTGTTAAGATGTATCGTATGTGGGATCCAGCTCCTATGAAAGCTGAGATAGAAGCATCTCTAAAAAAATAATTTCAATAAATTATCCTTATGCAATAGTATATCGGAAAGTTAACTTAGTGTGGCCTTTCTTTATTATTTCGTAAGGATATTTTATTTACTTCCGGTTTTCAATCTAAAGCCATTCCTAATAGCTAAAATACTTTTATGAATACTACCCTTAGGGGCATAAAAAAACCGAAACCCTTATTATTATTGAGTTTCGGTTAGTGACCTGGATTGGATCAATCATTATTCTTAACAGTGCAGAATTTTACGCGTATTTGCCTGATATTTAGTACTTAACAATTTATTAATAAAGCATATATATGCATGCTTACGCATCGTTATGTACGCTTTGTTTTAGCATTGTTTATTAGAATAAGTTTGCACCAAACCAAAAAAATCATGTTACCAACAATTACATTTTACGCCTTTAAAAATAGACGAAACAAAAGAGGGGAAATAACGATTTACTTCCGTTTTACCAGTGATAGAAAATCAAGTTATAAGTCAACCAATATTTCAGTTCCTTATAACTTATGGGATCAAAGCAAGCAAAAGGTAAAAAGTTCTTACAAATTAAGTAATGCAACTAATATGCTCTTAGAAAGAAAGATGTCTGAAATCAGGGAAGAATTGATGCTACTGGCAGTTAGAACAAAGCATATTTCAAGCAAACAAGCCCGTAATTTATCTTTTAGCAAAACGAACCTGTCTTTTTTTGAAATGGTTGATAAATATCTGGAAAGTTTTTTGAAGGATGATAAAATAGGTACACACGACAAGTACAAATCAATTTTTAATAAGTTCGAGGAGTTTTTAGGAGGACGAAGTGCAACGTTTTATGATATTGACGCTAAATGCTTAACTGATTTTCAAAGTTATTTAAAATCAAAATTTAATAACAAGGTCAATACAGTTCACACTAACATGAAGTCAATAAAAAGAATATTCAATCTTGCAATTGAAAAGGGTATCATTACTCTAAACGATGACCCATTTAAGAGCTTAAAAATTAAACAAGAGAAAACACTTCGTGAATTTCTATCAATAGAAGAAGTAACTAAAATCGCTTCCCTCGAATTAACTGCAGATAGTTTTTTAGAAAAGTGCAGAGACATGTTTTTATGGTCTATTTTATGTGGTGGGCTAAGGGTAAGCGATGTTTTATCCCTAAGAAAATCAAATATAGATGGGCGAATTATGACCTTGGTGATACAAAAAACCAAAACACCCCATAGGATTAAGTTGCCTGACCAAGGATTTTTGATTTTAAAAAAATATATAGACAAGATAAAAGGCGATGATGGTTATGTTTTTGGCATGCTGGATGAGTCAGCTAATAATGCCTCAGCCCACCGAGTAGATCAATTAATATCCAGCGCAACGGCAAAGTATAACTTAGCTCTAAAGTCCATAGCTAAAAGTGCTGCTATATCAAAGATTATCTTTAGCCATCAGGCAAGAATATCTTTTGTAACAATAGCTGCTCAAAATGGTATTCCTTTAACTACGATTCAAGGAATAGTTAAACATTCTAAAATGGACATGACGGCCCACTATTCAAAATTCACTGATACTCAAGGAGAATTAGCACTAATGGAATTGGAGAAAAAAATAATTAAATAATATTTTTTTATGTCACAATAATAGTGTAAATTTGCATCGAAATAAATTAATCATGAGTTATCGTAACGATTTTACTGAAATGCTTAAGGGTGAATACATACCCTATAAACTCTTCTATAACCTAAATGACCCATATATCAAGGATGATATACAATTTTTAATTAATAAACTGGAATATTATAGTAATCATGAAAAAAACGAAATAAATGCAATCCTATTTACTATGACCAAATTACAATTTTTTAAGATAGCCTTAACTGCAAAAGTAAGCTCTTCAATAACTATTAATGAAGAAAATACAAAATATATAAGTGCAAGAGCTGCAGTTACTATCAAATCAAAAGATTCCAAAATGGCAAAAAGAATTTGGGTTAGCCATTACTTAGGTCCCCTTAATGATTACTTATTACCGAAAGAGGAGATTGACTTACCAAAAGTCATATATTTTGGAAGAGGATCGTTAGTTAGAAAGCTAGTAGATAAGCTTATGATCGAAAGTGAGCAGTAGCTCCTTTTTTTTGAATTTTTTTTATGTCACAAAAATAGTGTAAATAACAAATATGAATAAAGAAAAAGAGTTCTACAACAAATTAGAACTAGCAATGAAGCTTGGAATTTGTATCCGCACATTAGATAAACTAATGAGTGACGGTGAGATTAGTTTTTTAAAAATTAGAAACAGAGTCATTTTTTATCAAAAGGATCTTGACTCTTTTATTGAACGTAGTCGTCGTGAAGCTTTTGGCATAAACGAGGACTCATTAAAAAAATATATAAGTTAAATGATGAAACAGCATAAAAGTTTGCTGTACTCAATATGACCTACTTAACAAAGGAGGGTAAGAACAACATAAGTAACGTAGAAAGCAATAAAAAACATAGAAAGCAAAATTTCATAAAAAAATATCATTATATGACACAAGAAACACTAAACGCGAAGCAAATAGTCGAATACTTCAACCTTCCCTACGGAAAAACCACCTTTTACAAAAAGCTAAGAGAGTGGGGATTATTAGATAAGAATAATGTTCCTAGTTACGAAATGTTGGTAGGCGGCTATATTATCGTTAGGACGCCATTAATATATAATGGTTTTAGAAATACTAATGTGAACGTTCCTGTCTTTACTTGGAAATTTATCAGGTTCATAGAAAGCTATTTCGAAAAAAGCGATGCAACTTAATCTAAAACCTCTCACTGGAAACATGCATCGTAGTTTCCAGTGAGAACAAAAAAATCTAATAATGAGTTTAAAAGATTATAATAACGAAGAGCCCGATGAAATAAATCGGTCTCAAGAAGATCTCCCTGAAAGTAATGATAAACAATCATTTGAGGAGGCTATATTCAAGAAATATGATATTGACCCCAATCCCCTGACATTTGAGCAAATAAATGGCATTGTAAGCCATGACAAAGTATTAAGTGCTATTTTGTCTGAGTGTAATAATTTAGATTTCGAAAGCTTAGCAAGACTGCAAGAAGGACAAAATGTTACCAGAAAACAATATCAAATTATTGTGGTTGAGAAGATATTAGAAATTGCCAAAGAAAGAAAACTTTCTTTATGTAAGAAGAATGGTTCAATCTATGCTTTTAATGCTGCATATTGGCAACAGGTTGAAAAAGAAATAATGGAATATTTTCTAGGTCTTGCAGCGGAGAAGCTAGGGGTTGATGAATTTATTTCCAAGCATTACACTTTTAAACAAGAACTCTTCAAACAGTTTTTATCTAGTGCCTTTCTGAATGAAGCTGACGAAAAAGTGGATGGTGTCAAAGTAAATTTACAAAATGGGACATTTGTCATTACTCCAGATGCGCAATACTTGAGACCATTTGATAGTAAGGATTTTCTTACTCATCAGTTGCCATTCTCATATGACGAAAATGCTGACTGTCCCCTATTTAGCAAATATTTGGACAGGGTATTGCCAGATAAAGAACAACAAAAGGTCATAACTGAGTACCTAGGGTATATTTTTATTGAGCCAAAAGTACTTAAACTAGAAAAAGCTTTGATCTTAGTAGGATCGGGCGCTAACGGCAAATCAGTTTTTTTTGATGTAGTGAATGCACTTTTGGGTGAAGAGAATGTTTCAAATTATAGCCTAGCTGCACTAACTAACAGAGAAGGGTATCAAAGGGCTAAACTAAGTGATATTCTCGTTAATTATGCATCTGAAATTTCTCCAAACATGGATTCTACAATTTTTAAGCAATTGGTTAGTGGGGAGCCTGTTGAGGCAAGGCTACCTCATAGAGAGCCCTTTTTACTTAAGGACTACGCTAAGTTTATTTTTAATACGAATAACTTACCTAGAGATGTTGAACAAAATGAAGCTTTTTATAGAAGATTTTTGATTGGCAGTTTTAATGTATTAATACCTGAGCAAGATAGGGATCCAAAGCTCGCTCAAAAAATCATAGCATCTGATTTACCTGGAATATTTAATTTGGTTCTTGAAGGACTTAATCGCGTTTTAATTAACCAAGGGTTTAGTAAATCTTCTGCTATGGCAAATGCTGTAAAGGAATACCGTCAACAATCGGATACAGCTTTTATTTATCTAGAAGATAAGGGATATACCGCAGGTGAAGACGAAAAAATGGATCTATATAATTTTTATTCGGATTACAATGAATATTGTAAAAATTCAGGTTATCGCCCCTGTTCAAAGAAAACGCTTTCAGAGCGCCTAAAACATCTTGGCTATAACATGGTCCGAATGTCAAGTGGTATGTATGTAAAATACTCAAAAATAAAAGTTTAAATTCTACTACACATTCTACACTAGCTACACTAAATCTAAAAAGAGTGTAGTTGGTGTAGTAAATGTAGCTTTTAAAACAATTATTTTATTGGGTAATTAATAAAAATCAACTTTTGCTTACCTGGAAGATTATTGATTCATTTAAACGAAAAGCCCTGGTTGCAATAAGCAGCTGGGGCTATTTGTTATCAGAATATTAGGCTATAAAATTAGAAATTTAAAAAAACGCTATTTCATTTTAATTATAAATCTGAATCAAATAGTCAATAAGAATTTGACTATTAAAGCTAAAACGCTTTAATGTACTAGGTGAAAGATAAAATGTCCCATTACCTAAATCAATACCCCCAGAAGTTATTAAATGTTTAGAGGCACCAGGATAAATTTTTCTTAAATTTTGGTTTGCATTTGGTCTTCCAAATTGTAAACAAATTTCACTCAAATGAATTGATTCCTCTGGAGCCCCCTTTCGAGTTGGATGCCCATTTTCATCATAAACTTCATTAATATATTCATTTATATTTACTTTTTCATTTATCCGTTCTCCATACATTTTAAAATTTCCAAACTTATCACCAATATTAGTATATCTCGAATCTTTACCCGAATAATAAACTGTAGCGAAATCTTTTTCGTAAACTTTCCATAAAAAAT
The DNA here is from genome assembly GCA_947380605.1 of Chitinophagaceae bacterium. GTDB lineage: Bacteria > Bacteroidota > Bacteroidia > Chitinophagales > Chitinophagaceae > Ferruginibacter. The sequence continues at coordinate 556 of CANCRO010000060.1, read as the reverse complement.
TAGCTAAAGGTTTTAATACTGGAAATGATTCAAGAGTATACCCATCATCCAAATTAAATAAATGCAATTTTGAATTTCTATTATTTATTTTGATATTAATTATGCTGTCTGCTTTTTGACTTTGAAGAAAAATAAAAAGTAGTTTTAAAAAATCTGTTTCTCTTTTACCTTTTAAATTTGGCCAGTTTTTGATGTCAGTAAATAAAATATGATCTGTTATTGTGTACCCTGATTCCCCTGTAGAAAGATGATACTTTAATGAGTACCCTACTGAATCTCCTTTGTCAAGATATACATGATAACCAAATGCAACTTTATTCGTTAATTCAGGATTGTCTGAATAAGCTATAAAATTTACAGGAAATGGGTCAACTAAAACTTTCTTTTTACCTTTTGAATTACCCAGACTGTCAAAAATTGTCACTTCCTCCATCGGCTGTAAAATATCAGAAATTCCTTTTCCAGTGATCTTTGTTTGACTCCATTTTACTTCTGGCAATTTAGTATATTTAATTATTGACTGTTGTGAATTCGACAAATTAATAGAAGCATTTGA